>CAKQFW010000021.1 GCA_934230965.1 uncultured Prevotella sp. | reverse complement strand
GCTTGATGGCATCCCAACGTATGCCATCTACGCCACAGGCTTTCAGGCTCTGTATATATTCTTTAAGAATGTTCTGCACGCGCGGGTCTTCGGTTTTCAAGTCCCACATACCAATACGGCCGTGGGTAATTGAGTAACGATCGGCATCGTCACAACGTCCCTTATAATCGTGATAGAGGCTTTCGTCTTGTAGGCGGGGTGCCACATGGCTCAAGTTGCCATTGGTATGGTTGGCCACCACGTCAACAATCACCTTTACGCCATACTTATGCGCTTCGGCACAAAGTGATTTTAAAGCTTCGGCATCGCCAAGACCATTGCCAATAATAAAGTCGTTTGGCTGATAAACCATGTACCATACCGAGCCAGCCTTCTCATTATGATGAACAGGCGATGTTTGCACAGCCGAGAAACCTGCCTTGGCTATATTGGGGAGCTCGGCTTGAATGTCGCTCAACTTCCAGTCGAAGCAATGAAGTATTACGCCATCCTGTATTTTATCTTTAAGGCCATACTTATTATCTGCGAAGCTGTTTGAGGCCAGCATAAACAGCATTGCAAACACTAACAGGCCATAATTCGTTAATTTGAAATTCTTTTGCATAATTGTTGTCGGTTTTAAAAGTTTAATTTATAGGTTTTTATTTTATCGGTTGTAAAATTAATACGACTTTTTCTATTAACTTGTCACAAAAACAAAGATAATGATAAAAAAGGTGTGATAACGATTGCAAAAAGAGAGAAAAAGTGACAGATAAGAAACCTATATAAGAAAAAAGAGAGAAAGAACACGTTTGAATGATGTTCTTTCTCTCTTAACATATATGATATCTATTGATATATCGATGTTTTTGCCTACAAATTAATATTGATTGAGGCGCCAGCCATCAACCAAATGCCTGGCTGTTTCAAGCTACCAAAGTCGTAATACGTGGTATTGAAGAGGTTATTAGCCTCTACAAACAGTTTATATTTATCGGCGTTCCAAGCAAAGCGTGCATCAACAATGCCGTAGGGCTTAAAGCCTGACACCTGTGCTTGACCATCGGCGCCCTGACGGGTAAACGTGCCTGTGCGCTCTTGCCAACGATATTTCATCGTTAAATCGAGCTGTCGCCAAAGGTTTAGGTCAAGATTGGCCACAAACTTATGGCGTAAATACTCAAGCGTTGAGCGGCTTTGAATGTTTGCAGGCTCGTCTTTATCTTGATTAAGATATACGTATGACAGGGCTAGCAACTTCAGCATGCGTTGCTGTGGCAGCAACTGGCGGAAGTTGAAAGCCAACGATGTTTCTACGCCAAGGGTATTGATTTTGGTAAAGTTAACCGACTTCCACACGGCATCATTGCCATCGTTGGTATCGTATATCCAATCAATCATGTTCTTGCAGTGGTTGTAAAACACACTGGCACTGGCCGAAAAGCCACCTCCCAAATATTTCACGCCACCCTCAAGGGCTTGCAGTTCTTCGGGTTTCAGGTTCTTATCGGCCTTGTGTCCACCTACCGAATAATAGAGTTCGGTAACCGAAGGCATGCGCAGCGAGGTGTTATAAGACGCATACAACTTCAGGTTCTCTCCCACCCTATAGCTGGCATCAATGCCCGGATAAACTCTCATGTTCATGTGGTTCCACGAGTTCTTCACGGCTACAATGCCTGTTGACAGAGTGAAACGGTTGAGCAAGATGTTATGTTCAAGGGTGAAACTGATGTTTGTACGGTTTAATCCGTTGGTATAGTCGCGGTCGGTTTTATGCACATGCTTGGGTTGCTCAAGCGGTTCACCCAGCGTGGTGCTCACCAAGTCTTCGTTTCGCAGTTCGGCACACACGGCTGTGCGTCCGAGCGCCCAATCGAAATAGGTGTTCAGATTAACGCCATATACATCGGTGCGATGATAATTATAGGCTACACCATACGAGCCTCCATCGGGAATAACGTTGTCGAGGCCACGAAAATATTCAAAGCGGTCCATGTTACGGTTCCAATAAACCGACGGACTAAGATGCAGAGCGCCACACTTTGTATCGGCTTTCAAGGCCGTGTAGCTTTTAAAAGTATGTTCAAATTGGTCATCGCTGCCAGTTCCATAGAAAGTATTAGAACCAAAATCGCGCATGCTTAACCCTGCATGCCAGCTTACCTTTGTGTTTTGGTCGACGTATGAGCCTTGATAAAAAGCCTTGGCTCCTTCAAAATCGGTGTTCAATCGGCCAGCTTTGTTTCGGTTATAACCGTCAGAACGGGTGTAGTTTCCAGAGATACTATTGGCCCATTTTCCCGAAACCAGCCCTACACTTGCACCACTATTAAAATAGCCATAGCTTCCGGCTTCGGCATGGGCCGACACATTGTTCTGCGTAGGATGTTTGGTAACAATGTTGATAGCGCCTAATAAAGAAGAGGTGCCAAACACTCTTCCTGCAGGGCCCTCTAACACTTCGATGCGTTCGATGTCGCTAATGTCGACAGGAAAGTCGAACGCGTTGTGTCCAGTTTGCGGATCACAAATGTTAATGCCATTGAGCAAAATGGTTATCTGCTCATAATTGCCGCCACGAATGCTGATATCTGTTTGAGCGCCAATAGGTCCGCGCTGTCGCACGTCGACGCTGGCCGCATATTTCAGCAGGTCGTTAATACTTTGCACCGGGGCAGCTTGTATGTCTTTCTGCTCCAGTACAGTAACCATTCTTGCCGCCTGACCACGGGTAAGCGGCGCGCGAGAACCAGTGACAATCACCTCATCGAGCGAATAGTCGCTGGGCATCGCTAAGCTGTCGGCAGCCACCTGAATGGGCTTGGTGCTGATGCCCTCTGCTTTAGCATAGGTCAGTGTGGCAACGCTCAGCGTGCCAATAAGAACCTCTTTGCCAAGACAAGAGAAGAGAGCATAGCCCTTGCGCATGAAGTGTTTAAACTTCATGGGAGCGCCAGCAGCTTTCTTGTTGTTGTACATAGAATAAAAAAATTAATGAATAATATTGCCATAAGGCGCGGCAAAAGTAATTAAAAAAACAGAAAAAACAAGACTTTGCCATAAAAACTTACCTTCTTGCAGCCCTTCATTCACCTTTTAATATTTTATGTCAATTAAGGTTTTAAAGGCTATTATCGGCTCAGATAAGTAGATAAATAAAATTATTTTGACAAGGAATAAATGATAATATTTGTTTTTCATTATTAAAATTCTAATCACCTACTTGTTGTTGTGTTTTAAAAATTTAATGATTATTGCTGTCCGCTAAAACTCCAAACAGCATGAATATGGTTCACCCTCAAAATCTGTGCGCCAGTACTTAGCGCCAGTACTTGGCCCAAGTACTGCAGTAATCTCCATCAAGTACTGCAGTAATCTCGGCCAAGTACTGGAGTAATCTCCTACGAAGTACTGGAGTAATCTCCTATAAAGTACTGGAGTAATCTCCTATGAAGTACTGGAGTAATCCCTATGAAGTACTGGAGTAATCTCGGGCAAGTAATGAGACGATATGCTTGCTATCTCTTCTTATTAACAGGCAATCTCTTTTCTATTTACGTTTATTTCTGTCCGGTAATACTTTCTCAAACGAAATAAATTAGGGCTGACACATCTCACGAGGTGGCGGCACCCTCCAAGTAGGACGGTGGCCTCCGTGCCACGTCCTCCATGTGGGAACATGTTTTGGGTGCGGGAGGACGGGGCACGGAGACCACCGTCCTACTTTAAGATACCTTGGTTCCTCTTTATACTTGGCGTAGTTATTATGAAAAAGGTTATAATAATGTGTGTTGAGCATTAACGCTCTTATCACATTATTATAACCTTATCATTATGTTGTTATAAGGATATTATAGCTTTAATATCATCTTATCACAAGCCTGTTATCGCCTTGTTTTATGGGCATCTTGCACAAAAACAAGGGTTATCATGAGTGCTTATTACAACGTATAGGTCAATGTAAGCAGAAGCTGGTTGCGCTTATTGCTCACCTTCACAGCATTGGCATAGTTTTCAAGGGTGTTTTTCTCGATAACGCCAGCGCTGTTCTTGAGGTAAAAATCGGTGTAAGCATCCATGAAGGGATGGAATTCGCCATCAGTTTGTGAGTATTGGTAAGCTAAATCGATAGCAAACTTGTTGATGCTATAACCGAAACCAACGGTGAAACGATTGGTGCTCTTCCAGTTGGTATAGTCGGTAGCCGAACTATAATTAGAGGCATACGAGTCGAGTCCGCCATTCTTAAAGCCCTCTTTCTTGAACATGGGCGACACATAATTGTAACCCACACGCACAGCAAAGTTGTCAAGAATTTTACATTCGGCACCCAGCTTCACGGTCGATACGCCCTTCAGGGTTTCCTTGGTGTGGTCGTTCATCTCGCTATCGCTATAGCTATTATCGTAAACGTCGCCCCAATAGTCGCGATAAGAACCATCATTTACACGCGAATCCATTCGGCTGTAGTCGGCATACTCATATGAAGCGCCCAAAGCAAGCATACGTCCAACGGTGGTTCCTGCACTCACACCAAACTTCCAAGGGGTAAAAACCTTATAGTCGTATGACGCTTTAGCTGTGTATTTAGGATTGGCGCCAACATAGTTTGAGTTGTTCACCATATAAGTTTTGTTTGATGTAGTGAGGTCGTACCAAGTGGGCGAGATAACCGAAAGACCGATACGGAACGGCGAATCTTCAACCGGACGGAAGATAACACCAGCCCCTACGTTGAAACCTGTACCTGTAATGCGACGATCATCGACGATTGTGGTGCTGCCTGCAGGGGCATCATTGGCATCAATCAGTTGCTCTGTGTAAAGACTTTGGCCCCTATAATGCACATCGTGTATGCCAACGGTCAAGCCTAAATATACGCGGTCGTTTAGATTTCCGCTCATATTAAAGTCGTACTGACCAATATAACCCGTGTTTGCACGGCCAAACTGATAGCCTGAAGCATTGTTGTAGAACAAGCCATCTTGGCTACACATCAACGCATTGTAATACAAATTGTCGAGCTGCGAGGTGAAATAATTAGTGCCCTGATAGCCGCTTGAAGTGTTTTCAATATTGATGTTAGTGAGGCCCGTAGCATCTCTATTCCCCAGCGCCTTGATGTATGAAAGGCGGTTTTGCGATGATCCATTCAGTTTATCAGCAGCCGATAGGATGTAATCAAAATTCTTGCTTTTGTGATAATTAAAGGCAAAACTGACAAACGAGCGATGACCTTCGCGATAATTATATACAAAACCTATCTGGTCGAAGCTCATATTGGTCTTATTGCCATACTTGAAACTGGGAGCCTCGTCTTGCTGAACCAAGCCAGCCGACACGCTACCTTGCGAATGACGGAACAGGCCTATGCCCGCAGGATTGCTTGATATGGTAGAGATGTCGGCACCCAAAGCTTCCATCGCGCCACCCATACCTACATAACGAGCCGTACCATTGAGGTCGTTATCCACCAATTTTGTGTTCTCATATGTTTCTTGTGCATGTGCATTTGCCATGAACAACGATAGCAAACATGCACTAATAAAAACTTTTCTCATATTATTTTCGTTTCTTTATGTTCGGGTGTTTTGTTTACTTATAATCGGGTGTTCATTCGGTTTTATTGGCATTAACGACGACCTGTGCGCATACCGCCACCGCCCATGCCTGAGCCACGGCTGCCACCAAAGCCGCCTCCGCCACCGAAGGAGCCACCACCACCGCCGAAAGAGCCTCCGCCACGAGAGCCACCAAACGAGGGCGATGACTGCATGGGGCGTGAACCTCCGAAACCATCATTATTAAAGCCCGAGGTATTGTTGCGACGACTGCCAAACACCGTAGACGAGTTGGGACCACGATACGTACCATTGTCAGATGACGAATAACGACTACTGCCCTTGCCACTATTGCCTCGGCGTGAACCACCAGCATAGTTTGAGCGATCATAGTAGCCCAATGTGCCCGTATGCCCACGGTGATAGGCTACGACAGGAGCGCCCCAATAATAATGGCTACCCCAATAATAGGGATATCCCCAGCCGCCCCAATACCATGACGAATAATAGGGCCAGCCATAACCATAGTAGCCATAACGCCACGGGCCATACCAGCCACGGTAGCCATACATCCAGGGATCATACCAGGGATCGTACCAGCCAGCGCCGTAATAAGGGCCATAGAAGGTGCTATAGCCATAGAACCAGGGGTCGTAAAAGCCATCAAAACGCTGCATACGGCGACAATAGCGATAATCGTCGGCATCGTCATAGTCGGATGCAGCAAAGTTTTTACGATGAGAGGTAACGGTGGTATCCAGTCCGAGGCTATCGGGATAAACGCCATTGCCCGCAGCAAAATCAATCACATCATTGTGCAACGAGTCGTTGGCAAGAGTGGTGTATGAACTGCGAAAGCCACGACGACGATTATACTCATCGACGTCGCGATTGCTGCCCACATAGTAGGCCGGACGATCATCGTTAGCATCATACCGTGGTGCAGGCACTTTTTTCACCTTTTTCGGTACAAAATACATATCGTCTGTCTGTGCTGTAACGGTGGCCGCAGCCATCGCCAGCAACATTAATATCAAGTTAACTCTTTTCATCATTATATATTCCTTTCCAAATGCAAATGATATCTACATTCTTTTACAAATGCAAAATAACTACTTTTCTACATGCAAAATTAAGGAAAAACCCTAAAGGAGGATAGGATTTCCCCTATTTTTTATATTTTTGTAGCGAAAAATAAAAATAATAAGAATTGATTATGGATTATTTAAAGATAAAATTCAATATAACTTGCAAGGCTGATATGAAAGACATTGTGACAGACTTGCTGACAGATATGGCTGGCGAATGTGGATGCGAAGCATTTACCGACGACAATGACGAGCTGACAGGCTATGTGCAAACTGAGCTGTTTAACAAGCCCGCACTAGACATGGCGCTGGAAGAATTCCCCATCGACGACACCACCATTACCTATGAAGTGGAGACTGCCCCTAACGAAAACTGGAATAAAGAATGGGAAGAAAACGGTTTCGACCCCATTGAGATAAAAGACAAATGCACCATTTACGACGCCAAACGTGTGGATGCAGAAACCATAGCCGAGAAGACAGCCTCGACAGAGCTGCCCATGTCGATATTTATTGATGCCCGCCAAGCCTTTGGAACAGGCACACACGAAACCACACAAATGATAGTTTCGCATCTTTTTCAGATGGACCTAAAAGATAAAAACGTGTTAGACTGTGGCTGCGGAACAGGCATCTTGGGCATTGTAGCCTCAAAGTTGGGCGCTGCCAAAGTGGTGGCTTACGACATAGATGAATGGAGCGTAGACAACACCCGACACAATGCCGAGCTGAATAACGTGTCAAACATTGAGGTATTGCATGGCAATGCCACCGTACTAAACCACGTAAGTGGCGTGTTTGACGTGGTGATGGCCAACATAAACCGCAACATTTTGATTGCTGATATGGAAAGCTTTATCCAGGTGATGTGTCATGGTACCACTCTCATTCTCAGTGGCTTCTATGAAGAAGACATACCCTTACTGCTGGAAGAAGCCGAAAAACACGACTTGCGCGAAACCCTTCGCGACAGCTCAAACAACTGGGCATGCCTTGTGCTTACCTATAAATAATAACTGTGCTTATTCATAAACAGTTTTGCACTTACCCATAAATAATGGTTGTTTACGATAAAAACCTATTGGCTCACCACACATTTTCTTGTGAGCCAATAGTAAGTTTTTTAAGGTCATAGTAAGAGCCATTGTAGATATTAAAATCAACATAACCCTTTATACCTGGCAACTTACCCACGTCGGTATGTTGCCAGAATTTCCATTGACCTTTATATTCTATTTTGTCAACATAATAGTGGGCTATCCAATAAGGATAGTCTTCAAAGACAGGCGTACTAAGATATTGCTCTTTAAACTTATAATAAGTGTAAAGAATGGGCTTTACATGATACCTATCTTCAACAATGTGCAGCCACGTAAGGATGTCTTGCTGAAACTGCTCAACACTTTTGTCAGCAGGTTTATGCTCTACATCGAGCACAGGCGGAAGGTCGCCCTCTTGCAGATGCACCTTATCAAGAAAATGATAAGCCTGAGAGCGGGCCGACGACTTATTGCTCCAAAAGTGGTAAGCGCCACGAATATAGCCATTTTCGCGAGCCTGATAAAAATTATCTACAAACTTATCATCCAGTTTTGTTGACCCTTCAGTAGCCTTTATCATGATAAAGCGCAACGGATACCCCTCAATCATGGCATCGCGCAACTTATCCCAATCAATCTCGCCCTGATAGTGTGAGATGTCAACACCGTGTATCTCATAGCCTTTAGGATAGTTGGCATCGCCAAACAATGCACGCCAACGAAAGCCCGTAGGACTAACAAAAAAGTAATAGAACAGCCATGCATAGAGCAAGGCCGCCAAAGAACCGCCTATCCACCACCCCATGCGCATGTGCTGTCCGAACAAATTCGACAACCAAGAATGCTTACCCGAACGGCGCTGACGCGTCGGTTTACGGCGATTGGGTGTGTTATGAGTAGAGGTTTTACCTTGAGACATACGAGTGATAACTTATAATAAGAGATTAAAACACTGAATAACAGCGATGCTAGCAAGTGAAAACAGCGATGCAAGCAACTGATAACAGCGCTAAACGATAGCTGAAACAGAGAAACAAAACAGCTGAAACAGAGCGTAGTATTTATAAAAGTTGACGAGTTGGTAAGCATGACACACACCCTAAGAACAGGGCAAAACGTATCTATTACCGACTCGTCAACCTAATTATATTCATATTATTCCTTGTCAGCCACAATGCTTTCGCCAGCGCAAAGAAAGGCTATTGCCATCACAGAGGAAAGCTATTGCCAAACATCAGCACTGCATTAAGCCGAGGCTACAGTCAAGGAACAAAGCATGCGTTTATTACTTCTCCTGCTCGAGAGCCAGAGTGCGTGTGGTCTGATCGCAAACCTCGCTCGGACCCCAGTACTGGATAGGACCAGGATAGACGTAGCAAGTGTTCTTAGCCCACTCGTCGCGATGAGCAGCGAAGGTCTTGAAGGGTTTGCCATCAAGCTCAACGAGAGCCTTGCGGATAACGGGCTTCATCACGCCGTTACGACGCTCCATGTTCATCATCATGGTGATAGGCACACCGCCAGCCTTCCACTGGTCAGTGCCAGCAGTAGTATTCTTCACGATAGCCATGTAGCCAGTCTTGCCGTTGGCAATGAGCTGAGCAGCGCTGGTACCGAGAGCGTAGCAGTAGTCGGCATCGAAGTTGGAAGGAGCGGCGCAGCGTCCTTCGTAGCCGAAGAAGTGGTGGATAGCGGCGAAAGTGCCTTCGTACTTGCCTTCCTTCTTCCACTGTGCGAGCTTGGCGCCTACCATTTCTGACAGCAGTTTCTCGGTCTCGATGAGCGATACCTGTACGTTTCCGTGGGGGTCGCGGTCGAGTGAGAGCTGACGAGCAACGCCTTCGGGCAGAGTCTCGAAAGTAGCCTTGTTAGCCTCGCTGAGGTGAGAGAGGATGTATTCGCGCTGAGCATCTTTGTCAAGATCCTTGTAATCGGCACCGTGAGCAGCGAGCAGGTCGTTCAGCTCCTGGATGAGGCGGCCGATAGCGGGGATAAACTCGATAAGGCCCTCGGGGATGAGCACAACACCAAAGTTGTTGCCCTGGCTTGCACGATAAGCTACGGTCTCAGCAATCTGCTCTACCACCTGGTTCAGGGTGAGGTCTTTCTGCTCAATCTCCTCAGAGATGAGGCAGATGTTGGGCTGAGTCTGCAGAGCGCACTCAAGAGCGATGTGAGAAGCCGAACGGCCCATCAGCTTGATGAAGTGCCAGTATTTGCGTGCAGAGTTGCAGTCGCGCTCAATGTTACCGATAACCTCAGCGTAGGTCTTGCAAGCAGTATCGAAACCGAAAGAGGTCTCAATCTGGTCGTTTTTCAAGTCGCCATCGATGGTCTTGGGGCAGCCGATAACCTGTACGCCATAGTTCTTAGCAGCATAATATTCGGCCAATACACAAGCGTTGGTATTAGAGTCGTCACCACCAATGATAACAAGCGCCTTGATGTCGAGCTGACGCAAAATCTCGATACCCTTCTCAAACTGAGAAACCTCCTCAAGTTTGGTACGGCCAGAACCGATAAGGTCGAAACCACCAGTGTTGCGATAGTCGGCAATCAGTTCTTCGGTAATCTCAATATACTTGTGATCTACAAGACCGCCGGGGCCCATCAAGAAGCCATACAGACGGTTTTCGGGGTTCAGCTTCTTAACCTCGTCGAACAGACCGGAAATAACGTTGTGGCCACCAGGAGCCTGACCTCCACTGAGGATTACACCAACGTTCATAGCCTTGGTGGTCTCGCTCTCAGCGGGAACAAACTCTACCAACGGCATACCGTAGGTATTAGGGAAGAGCTGTTTGATTTCTTCCTGATTGTCAACGCTCTGAGTAGGAGCACCTTCCATTACTTTTACTGCACCTTGAAGAGCTTTCGGCAGCTTGGGCTGATAGGCAGCTCTTGCTTTCTGCAATGCACTTTTTTCCATAAATGAATGTTCTGTTAAAAAAATTATATTAATATAATGTGTTCCGTTTTTCCTAATTCGGTGCAAAAGTACGCTTTTTCTATGATATATTAAAACAAATAAAAAAGAAAACCTGTTTTTATCATATTTTTTTAATCTTTCTTTTGTATTTATTATTTTTTTCTCTATCTTTGGCGTGGAAATACTAACAAAAGGAATATGGCTAACAAACGTAAACTTAAGAAAGCAATCAATTCAGTGTGCGGCGAGTTGTTCGCCGAATGTGTAGCAACATCATTGTATAGCGGCAAGCCCGAACAAGACGATGTGCATGCTCTTTTGACGTCTATCTTAGTGATACACAACGATTTTACGCGCCGTGTATCACATCCCGAACCTGGCATGAAAGCCAAGGCGTATTATAAGGCCATTGTGGCCGACTTCAACAAGCAGATAGCAGAGGTAGCCGACCAAATTACCAATTTAGGTTAATACCTCGCCAGCCATTAGCTGGCATACCTCATCTCCCCAAGCAAAAGAGAGGGCCATCATTGTGCGCCATTGCCTCAACACGATGTAACGCAACGATGGCCTTCTTTATTATTTAAAATCAGAATAAACTATATATAATATGTGGCAGAAATTTTGCGCTTGGATGTTATACAAGCGTATGGGCTGGACCAAAGACATTAACCAGCCACACCCCGACAAGTATATCATCTGTTTAGCGCCCCACACCAGCAACTGGGACTTTCTTATTGGCCAACTATATGCTGGAGCCGAAGGCATGAAAATAAACTTTCTGATGAAGAAAGAGTGGTTCTTTTGGCCCTTAGGCCCTATCTTTCGCAAGATGGGTGGCATTGCTGTTTTTCGCGACCGCCATACCAGCATGACCGACAACCTGGCCGAAACTGCCAAGCGTCTATCGTCGTTCAAGCTCTGTATCACGCCCGAAGGCACCCGTTCGCTGAACCCTGAATGGAAGAAAGGCTTTTATTATATCGCACTAAAAGCGGGCATACCCGTGCTGCTTTATGGTGTCGACTTTCCTGATAAGCGCATCGTGTGCAAGAAAACCGTCATCCCCTCGGGCAATATTGATGAAGATATGCGCGATATAAAACTTTATTTCAAAGATTTCAGAGGTAAAAATCCCGAGCTCTTCACCATTGGCGAGTTATAACAGAATGGGGCACCTCAACGCCCCATCAACAACGAAAACAAAAACAATGACACGGCACAAATACATAACCTACATTCTTATTCTTTGGGCGATACTCTACACGGGCATCGCCCAAAGCGCATTTGCTCAGACTGACGACAGCGAAGCACGACTGAAAGAACAAATAAACCATTACTTCGCCCATTACCATCCCGACGACGACGTACATTGGTCCAACCCACCTCAGGTAGTAAACTATAAAATTGACGACCTATTGCGCCGCGTAACCGTACAGGTTGACGCCACCTTTGCCAACCAAACCTTCACCCCCGCGATGGTGAAAAAAGTATGTAAAAAGCTCAGACGCAGCCTACCGCGCCCCTTTAACAAATATAGCGTGAAGATAATGTGCTGCAGCCTACCCATCGAGCACCTCTCTACCCCCTACCCCGACATGGCGGGCATGAAGCCCGGCCAGTGGGGGCGCATCAACTACACTGGCAAGCCTTGGGTTGACAATGTGTCGCGACCCAATGCCATCACCCACGGCCTTTATAACCATCACCTTTCGCTTTGGGCCAGCCACGGTTTTTTTTACGATACCAAGAAGCAACGCTGGCGCTGGCAACGCCCCAACCTTTTCGGCACCACCGAAGACCTCTTCACACAAACCATTGTGGTGCCCTACCTGATGCCGATGCTGCAAAACGCTGGTGCCGTGATATTTACGCCACGCGAGCGCGACTGGCAGACGCACGAAGTGATTGTTGATAACGATATGGCCACAGGAAAAGGCTATAGCGAAGAGGGCCACAAATGGCACCGAGCCCCCCTCAGTGGCTTTGCTCTGCACGGCGGACACTATCGAGATGCCGAAAACCCCTTTGCGGCTGGCACCGCTCGCATGACGGCCACCACCAAGCGAAAAAACAGTTCGGCTACAGCCACTTACCAGCCTAACATACCTGAAGAGGGGCGTTATGCCGTGTATGTAAGCTACCAAACGGTAGAAGGCAGTGTTGACGATGCGGAATATACGGTATATCACAAAGGCCAGAGCACCACGTTTCGCGTAAACCAGCAGATGGGTGGGTCGACATGGGTGTATCTTGGCACCTTCGACTTCGACCGCGGAAGCAATATATATAATAAGGTGGTGGTGAGCAACCAGTCGGCCAAACGTGGCATCGTTACCACCGATGCGGTGCGATTTGGCGGCGGCATGGGCAACATACAGCGCGGAAACAGCGTCAGCACCATGCCTCGATGCCTTGAAGGAGCACGCTACTGGGCACAATGGGCGGGCGCACCAAAATCGGTTTATTACCTCAGAGAGGGAGGCGACGACTATGCCGACGACCTCAACTCGCGCTCGCTAATGGCCAACTGGCTGGGCGGCGGATCGGTTTATATGCCTGCCCTTGAAGGCAAGGGGGTGCCCATCGAGCTAAACCTTGCCGTTCACAGCGATGCGGGCTACGACGAGTTTGGCGGCGATGCCCTCACAGGCACACTGGCAGTATGCACCACACGCTTTAACGATGGCAGGCTGAACAGTGGCGTATCACGCATGCTGTCGCGCGACTTTGCCGACTCGCTACTCAACAACACCTACCGCGACATCAACTTTACCTATCGTCGCTGGGCCAAACGCTATCTGTGGGACCGCAACTACTCAGAGACACGATGCCCCGAGGTGCCATCGGCCATCCTCGAAGTGATGTCGCACCAGAACTTTAACGACATGAAGATGGGCCAAGACCCGAATTTCAAATTCACCTTGGCACGCTCAATTTATAAAACCATTTTGCGCTTTGTAAACACACAGCACGGTCAGCCGTGCATCGTACAGCCACTGCCGCCCACACATTTCAGCGTCAGCATGCGCGAACAAGGCACCATAACACTGTCGTGGATACCTACCATCGACCGCCAAGAACCCACCGCCATGCCCACCAGCTATAAGCTATACACAGCAGCGGGCAGCGCAGGCTTTGATAATGGCACAATGGTAAACACCACACACTATACGTTTAAAGCCGAACCAGGCGTTACGTATCGCTTCAAGGTGGCAGCCGTAAACCGTGGCGGCGAGAGTTTCACTACTGAAACATTGGCAGCCCTTTACAACCCCACGGCCACCAAAACGTTGCGCATCGTAAACGGTTTTCACCGTTTGGCAGCACCCACTGTTGTGAACGAGGCGGGCCAAGAAGGTTTTGATCTGAACGCTGACATAGGCGTGCAACGCGACATCTATGCGGGATGGAACGGCGTACAAACCTGTTTTGACAAAAAACGCATGGGCAAAGAAGGGCCTGGCGGACTGGGCTATGGAGGCGACGAATGGGCTGGAAAATTCATCATGGGCAACACCTTCAACTTTGTTGCCGAGCATGCCGAAGCCTTGGGCAACAGCAATTGCAATATTGTGAGTTGTTCTGCCGACGCGGTTATCGACGGACAAGCAAAGCTGAACGATGCCGATGCCGTAGACCTCATCCTCGGACTGGAAAAAAATGATGGGCACTCGCTTATCGTTTACAACGCATTGCCTACGACCTTGCAACGCAAACTTACTGAATATCTGCACAACGGTGGCCGACTAATGGCAAGCGGTGCCTACATAGGCGAAGACATGACGAAGGAACAAGACAAGGCTTGGCTGGCCGACTTGCTGAAGGTGCACTACGAACCCACCGACAGCATACAGCAAGGCAAGCTGAACGGATTGGGCATGGAATTTGACATCTACCGCACACCCAACGATAAACACTATGCCGCACAGCGTCCTAACGTGCTGGCTCCCACATCGCCCGCCTACTGCGCCATGCAGTATGCCGACGGCACATCGGCAGCCGTGGCCTATGATGGTACCGACTATAAGTGCATCGTTGCGGGTTTCCCCCTTGAATGTATCACCGATAAAGGGCTGCAAGCAAAGGTAATGAACGGCATGCTACGATTTATATTGAAATAAAAACACACTTCAAACTTACCTCTTTTTAGAGAGGCCGTATTGCTAAAAGCTATTGCGCAATACGGTCTCTCTTTTTTTATTTTCAAAGAAAAAGTGCAGAAAAGCCAAAACTGTATAAATATACACTATTGCTGTATATTTATGCAAAAGCAGTTTTACAGTATTTCACTTAATATTTGTGAATTTTATTTCAAATTGAAAGCATTTTTCAACCGATTGCTTACAGTTTTCATTATTGATACCTCTGAGATGAGAAACCAAGGGTTTCAGGTCGTAAAACCCTTGGTTTTAGGCTGTGAAACCCTTGGTTTTACAACGCGAAACCAAGGCTTTCAGACTGTAAAATGATGCCTTTCACAAAGCACTTCGGTTTTGCATATTTATGCATTTCCTGCGGCACCACTTTTCAAGGTAAATATAATACAACAAAAAGTGTATATAATATAATAAGGTGTATATCTGTGGTCACGCTCAAGTTGGCCGCTTAACTAAGCAAGAAGACACCGAATTTACATATCCGTTGGCCTTTTATATTACGTTCGCACACATCAAGCGCAACGACGTTTACGCATCACATCAAGGGTATCTGCCTTTAAAGGAGGTATATATAATGTTAATTTAGTTAATTATTCATAATTTCGAGGCTTGAAATAAAATTAGCTGCCCCTTGCTTTTTCATATATCTAAAAATGTATGTACCTTTGCACCTCGAATTTATACATATACATAAAGTCTAACTTTATTAATTTTTTAATTAACATTTAATAATTTATGGCAGATTTCAAGAACGTACAACCGTTGGCAGACTTCAACTGGGACGAGTTTGAAAATGGTGGTAATGCAAATGTCAGCAAGCAGGACCTTGAGAAAGCTTATGACGAAACCCTTAACAAAGTATCTGAGCATCAGGTAGTAGAGGGTACTGTAATCTCTATCGACAAGAAAGAGGTGATTGTAAACATCGGTTACAAGAGCGACGGTATCATCCCCGCTTCTGAGTTCCGTTACAACCCCGACCTGAAGATTGGCGATACCGTAGAGGTATACGTTGAAAACCAGGAAGACAAGAAAGGCCAGCTGGTACTTTCACACCGCAAGGCTCGTCTGAGCAAGAGCTGGGAGCGCGTTAATGCTGCTCTCGAAAACGAAGAGGTTATCCAGGGCTATATCAAGTGCCGCACTAAGGGTGGCATGATTGTTGACGTATTCGGCATCGAGGCCTTCTTGCCCGGCAGCCAGATTGACGTTCATCCTATACGCGACTACGATGTATTCGTAGGCAAGACCATGGAGTTCAAGGTTGTTAAGATCAACCAGGAGTTCCGCAACGTTGTTGTTTCTCACAAGGCCCTCATCGAGGCTGAGTTGGAGGCACAGAAGAAAGAAATTATCAGCAAGCTCGAGAAAGGTCAGATCCTCGAAGGTACTGTTAAGAACATCACTTCTTACGGTGTATTCGTTGACCTCGGCGGTGTTGACGGACTCATCCACAT
>CAKQFW010000020.1 GCA_934230965.1 uncultured Prevotella sp. | reverse complement strand
CCCTCCAGTTTCTGTGCATATTGCTCAATGGCTTGTGTCTCGGCATCGGCCTTAGGCGAATAGTTATTGATGAGCTGACGCAAGAAGTTGTAAACATTGGTGGGATTCTTGGCCATGGTGCGCTCAAGCGAATACTCGGCATAATTGTTGTATCCCATCAACTTACCCTTCTCGGCACGCGACTTGGCCAACTCGGTAACAATGGGGAAGGTGTTAAACTTAGGGTTGGTGGCATCGGCACGATGTATGCTGGCCTCAAACACCTTGCGGCGCAGGTCGCGGTTCTGCAAACTGGCCAAGATGGGCTGCTGTGTGGTATTGATGATAACGATGCAGTATTCCGACTTGCTGCCACGGCTCTCGGCATCTTTCTTGCATTGTGCAATATCGGCATCGCTCAGTCCTGCAAGCTGCTCTTTGCTATCCACCCATACCACAGCATTATTGGTTGCCTCGGGCAAGAGGGTGCCCCATGCTTGTTGCAGTTCTGATATGCGCGCATTGATTTGCTTCATACGCTCCATCTTGTCGGCAGAAAGCAAAGCGCCAGAACGCACAAAGCCCTTATAGATAACTTCGGTGAGGCGCTGGTCTTCGCCTTTCAGCTTGCTATACTCATGATCATAAACATACTTTATGCGCTCAAAAAGCTTCTGGTTGAATGATATCTCATTGTCAAGATTGGTGAGCAGGGGCATCACCTTCTTCTCGGTCTCGGCAATTGTGGGTGTTTTGTGGGCGCTGGTAAGGCCATCAAACACGTTCATAATGCGGTCGAGCAAGATGCCGCTCTCCTCGTAGGCGAGGATGGTGTTCTGGAAAGTGGGCTTCTTCTTGTTGTCAATAATCTTCTGAATATTGTCGCGCTGTTCTTTGATAGCCACCTCAATGGCAGGCAGATAGTCGGTCTCCTGTATCTTGCTGAAGTCGGGAGCGCCAAATGGCAAGCTACTCTTCTGCAAGAGGGGGTTCTGACGGTTAGCGCCCGAGCCTTGGGCAAACGATGTGGCTGGCATCTGCAAAAAAGCGACTACCAAGCCAAGGGTTAAGACCTTGTTATTAAATTTCATATTACTTTGGGTTTTTATTAAATACGATGGTTTGCTTTGCCTCTTTCTGTTAACACTTGTAGATGGCGTATTGTTATTTCATCCACAAAAATAGGCATTTTTCCTGATAATCGTTTTATAATGTAACAGAAAAGAATATTTATCCTTGTATATTTCATGGGTTAAGCCTAACTTTGCAGCAAATATAATATATAAAAAACAAAGTAATCATCATGAAATACGATATATTAGAGGCTGAGCACGACCCTATGGGGGCTGCCATACACGACTATCAGCACACGGGCAAGGCAGCACAGCTGCGCGTTATGTCGTCGATGTTTGAAGACGACGAGATGCCTGTCGACCACCTGTTTCGCTCGTTCAAACAGATGCCTCAGCTTGAACAAAAGGCATTAGAGATGGCGCGTGGCCGCGTGCTCGACATTGGGGCTGGAGCTGGCTGTCATGCCTTGGCGCTGCAAGAGCGTGGCCTACGGGTAAAGGCTATTGACATCTCGCCACTGAGCTGCGAGGTGATGCGAGAGCGTGGCATTGAAGATGTAGAATGTGTAAACCTGTTTAACCCCCAACTGCAAGGTCAATACGACACGCTGCTACTCTTGATGAACGGCACGGGCATTGCTGGCAAACTGGAACGTCTGCCCAATCTGCTGCACCGTTTACGCAGCTTGCTCAACCCGTGGTGTGGACAAATTCTTATCGACTCGTCTGACCTAAGATACATCTACGAAAACGAAGATGGCTCAATGGATATCGACCTCAACGCGCCTTACTATGGCGAGGTTGACTATCAGATGCAGTATAAAGACATTAAGGGCAAACCTTTCGACTGGCTCTATACCGACCCCGACTTGCTCGCCGCCATCAGTAAGCAGTGCGGACTCATCTGCACCATCATAGCAAAGGGTGAACACTACAACTATTTGGCCTCTCTGCGCCCTACCCCTCACAAGGGTTAACGCTTCGCCACGAGACAAGTTCGTGTAGAAAAGTGTGGTACACCGACAAAAGTTCGTGTAGAAAAGTGTAGTATATCAACGAAAGTTCGTGTAAAAAAGTGTGGCATTTCAAGAAAAGTTCGTGTAAAAAAGTGTGATAAAAGTTTGAAAGTTCGTGTAGAAAAGTGTATCGTTTGCAACGAAGAGCATGTATTAAACATGTTACAATGCCCCACAAAAAGGGCAATAATATTGATTAAAATTGATTGCAAAACGACACTTCCATTTCTGTATATTTATGCATAAATGGAAGTGGTTTGAGAAACCCATCAAATTACGGTCTGAAACCCTTGGTTTCAGGCTGCAAAACCCTTGGTTTTACAACCTAAAACCAAGGCTTTCACGACCTAAAACCAAGGGTTTCGCATACGAGAGGTATCAATAACAAAAACCGTAAGCGGCGACCGCCGATTTAACATCAACCTGTAACTTTTTTAAAGAATATTATGCTAATAAATGTAAAAGAAGCGAAGTGCATAAATATTCACTTTTCGCCAGCTTTTGCATAAATATTCACTTTACGTCAGTTTTTGCATAAATATACATTTTGGGGTGGAGGTTACTACATCATGCACCAGAAGGTGACAAGGAAGGGCACGGTGAAGTCGACGATGAAGCCATGAAAGATGGCCAGGATGGTGAAACGCTGCCCACAGGTATGCGTGATGATGGGCAACGTGGTATCCATCGTCGTGGCACCGCCCGCCGAGATAGGAGCCAGCGGCCCGAAGATACGTGCCAGCAGAGGTGTGCCCAAAAGCGTGATAGCCTCGCGCACAAGATTGGCAACAAGGGCAATGGTGCCCAGTTCGATGCCACGATATTCGGTAAGAAAGATGCTCGACAACGAATAATAGGCAAAGCCGCTACTGATGGCAAGACAATCGGTAATGGTGCGTTGCAACACCAGGAAGGCAATGGCAGCGCCTGCCCACGACCCTAAGATGGTGGCCAGCGGTAGCAAAGCCACGCGGGGGTTGAGCGACCTAAACTCGCTCTTCATATCAGGGTTGCTACCTATGCCCATGCCCACGCACAACAACAGGGCGCACAGGGCCGTCATGCTCACGGTGCTACTGCTCACCCATTGTGGCAACACATCGGCTCGGCCACACAGTATGCCAGCCGCAAAAAAGGCTACGATAATCAAGCTACCCTTCATACCTTGGCCCCTCCGTTACGTTTTACATATTGCCATAACAGCATGGCCAGCACGCAGCTGCCCAAAGTGGCAAAGCCTGCAATGACGGCTGCCTCAACGCCCAAGGTGGGCAGCGAGACAATAACCTGTTCGTTACCTCCTACCTCTACGCCCAGCAAGAAGAGCAAAACCCACACCAGCGCGGTGAGCACATGCTGCAGCCACGCCATAGGCCAGCGACGCAACAGGCGGCCAGCCACTATACCTATAAATATAAATGCTATTACGATGAACATGATTCTTAGTTGACGAGTTAACAAGTTGACGAGCTGACGAGCTGTTACCCATGCGAGCGGTAAAGCTGAACAGACGAGTTGACGAGTTCTTGCTAATGCAAGCGGAAAAGCCAAGCGGACAAGCTGTTACCCATGCTAGCGACAAAGCCGAGCGGACGAGGAGATTTACTACTCTGCATCTACATTTTATATCTTGCACAAAACGGGTGCAAAGTTAGTAAGAAATGTTGTGATAGGCAAGTGCCGAGTTGCAAATAAAAGGAAGAGGAGCAAGAGGCAAGAAACATTTTTTCGTATTAAAGTGTTCAGTTTCAGCAAATATTATTATCTTTGCACAATATTGACAAAAGAAAAATGGCACGAAAGAAGAAACCATTACCCATACTCGAGAACATAACCATAACAGGCATTGCCGCTGAAGGTAAGAGCCTAGCACGCGTCGACGACATGGTGGTATTTGTACCCTTTGCCGTTCCTGGCGATGTAGTAGACCTACAGGTGCGCCGCAAGAAGCACCACTACTGCGAGGCAGAAGTGATACGTTTTATCAAGAAGAGCGACATACGCCAAGAGCCTATGTGTGAGCACTTTGGCGTATGCGGCGGCTGCAAATGGCAGAACCTGCCCTACGAAGAGCAGCTGAAGGCCAAGCAGCAACAGGTGCACGACCAGCTGTCGCGCATAGGTAAGGTAGAGCTACCCGAATTTCGACCCATCATGGGTAGCGTGAAAACTCGCGAATATAGAAACAAGCTTGAGTTTGGTTGCTGCAACAAGCGCTGGCTCACCCGCGAGCAGGTGGCCGCTGGCACCGTTTATGATAACATGAATGGCATTGGTTTCCATATCACTGGCGCCTTTGACAAGATATTGCCCATTGAGAAATGCTGGCTCATGGACGACTTGCACAACGAAATTCGTAACGCCATACGCGACTATGCCTTTGCTACGGGCATGACCTTCTTCGACCTGCGCCAGCAGCACGGCTTGCTGCGCGACATCATGATTCGCAACTCGAACACGGGCGAATGGATGGTGCTGATACAGTTTCATTATGACGAAGAGGGCGACGACGCTCGCGCCAAGGGCTTGCTGCAACACATTGCCGACAAGTTTCCGCAAATTACCTCGCTCATGTATGTCGACAACCAAAAGTGTAACGACACCTTTGGCGACCTAGAACTGAGTGTGTTTAAAGGCAACGACCATATTTTTGAAACCATGGAGGAGCTGCGCTTCAAGGTGGGCCCCAAGAGTTTCTACCAAACCAATACCGACCAAGCATACCATCTGTATAGCGTGGCACGCGAGTTTGCACAGCTCACGGGCAACGAAAACGTGTACGACCTGTATACAGGCACAGGCACCATTGCCAACTTTGTGGCGCGCAACGCTCGCCAAGTGGTGGGCATCGAGTATGTGCCCGAGGCCATTGAAGACGCAAAGGTAAACTCGGAGGTAAACCACATCAGCAACACGCGCTTCTATGCTGGCGATATGAAAGACATCTTGACCGACGACTTTATTGCACAGCACGGACACCCCGACGTAATTATTACCGACCCCCCACGCGCTGGTATGCACCCCGACGTGGTGAGCACCATCCTACGCGCTAACCCCGACCGCATAGTGTATGTAAGCTGTAACCCCGCTACACAGGCTCGCGACCTGCAACTGATGGACGCTCAATACAGTGTGGCCGCTGTACAGCCCGTCGATATGTTCCCCCACACACCGCATGTTGAGAATGTGGTGCTGCTGCAACGTCGCGACAAGGTGAAGGAGGCCGAATAAGCCCCCTCATCAAAAAGACAAGAACCCTATTCTATTTAGAAGACAAATAAAACCAAAAAGAAATGAATTTTACAAATAAAGTGTTGGCTGGCATGCTGGCAGTGGCTGGTCTTTGCACAACAGCACAAGCACAAGACAACGCCCCGAAGGTGAAAGTGGTAAACGACATCAAATTCAGCGGATATGTGATGACACAATACACCGCCTCGGGACAGAAGTATGATGCCAAAGGGCTGAAAGATGCTGAGAACAACTCGTTCAACCTGCGCATGGTGCGTATGGCTCTGGACGGAAAATTCTTTAACGAGTTTTACTGGAAGGCACAGGTGCAGCTGAACGGCAACACCTCGACCTTAGGTAGCTCGCCCCGACTGGTAGACGCTTTCATTGAGTGGCAGAAATGCAAAGCTGCATACGTGAAGATAGGTCAGTTTAAGCGCCCCTTCACCTTTGAAAACCCCATGCACCCCATTGACCAAGGCTTTATGAGCTACGCACAAAACGTAACAAAGCTGTCGGGCTTCAGCGATAGAACAGGCGAGCACTCAAGCAACGGTCGCGACATAGGTATACAGCTGCAAGGCGACCTCTTCCCCAACGCTAACGGCCGCGCACTGCTGCACTATCAGGTGGGCGTATTCAATGGTCAGGGCATCAACGTGAAAGATGTTGACCAGAAGAAAGACTACATTGGCGGTTTGTGGGTGATGCCTGTTAAGGGCATGCGCATTGGCGCCTTCGGATGGACAGGCTCGTATGCACGCACAGGCGTCATCACCGAGGTGGTAAACGGCGAGGTGAAAAACATTACAGGCACACGCTCGCTCTCGCGCAACCGCTACGCCTTCAGTGCCGAATATGTGAAAGACGACTGGACCTTCCGTTCAGAGTATATTCACAGCCAGGGCTACGGCTTCAAGACCACCTATCAGAAAGACGAAAACAATAAAGACTGCACCGTAAACATAGATGCTGGCGACAAGGCCGACGGTTTGTATGCACTGCTCATTGCCCCTGTGCAGAAGAACAAAATTCATATAAAAGGTCGCTACGATATGTATCGCCCACGCGCCGAGTGGAGCACCTCAAAAACACAGTATGAGCTGGGTGCCGACTACTGCTTCGGTAAGAACATCAAGCTGAACCTGGAGTATGCTTTTGTAAACGACCGCTCGCTGAAGAAGCACTCGTATAATATGGTAGACGTACAGGTAGACGTGCGCTTCTGATATTAATCTTTCCCAAAACGCCCCATCTTATACCTTTTCGTTATAACGACGATACACCCAAAAAACTAATAAAAGCAAAGAACCAATAAAAGCAAAGAACCAATATGTCAGGACATCATCATCACCATCACAGCAATCATCAGATGGACGATGCCGAACTAATAAAGCAAGAAGCGCTGCGTAGCAAAAAGCGCAAGCAAATGCTATCAAAAGCATTGTTCCGACTGCTGTGTTTCTTATGCGTTGCCCTTATAGCCTTCCTTATCTGGGCTATTCTTAGCAATGAATAGAGATAACATTATTCAGTAGGCAATCATAATTAACTTTGAGCACCTACCTAAAACGAAAAAGGCGCCCCTTTCTTTTTCTCATATTATATAATAAGGAGAAAACGAGAAAGGGTCGCCTTTTATGTTGTGTTTTAGGGCCATATACAATATAATCCTCCATATATAATACAATCCTATAAAACAACATGAACAACAAAAGGACAACAGAAACAACATTGTTTGCTTTATTGCCTTCAATGTATTGTTTCTGTTGTCCTTTTGTTGTTCAATGTTGTATAAAACTATTATTGCATATAAACTATTGTTGTATAAACAACTACTGTCGTATAAAGATGTTGTAGTGTGATTAAATTATCTCCCACCTCATAATAAGAGGTTAGAAGTTGAAGCTAAGACCGAAGGTGAGATAATCGCGGAACTGCCAGTAGCCGTGATGATCGTCGCGAGCACGCGAGTCGTCGAAACGCGAATAGAACTCGAAGTGGGTGGCCAGGTACTTATTGAAACGGAAATCGAACTTATTCAGTATCTGAGCCTCGAAGCGTTTGTATGATGTATAGCCATACGACTCTACGCGCCACGTAAGGTTCTTGATAAAGGATATATTAAAGTTGAGGTCAAGACGCGAACCGTAGTCTTGCAACGAGTGGCGGTCGTTCTTCACACCAAAGCTGCTGGCAAGCTTCAAACGGTCAACATAACGATAGTTGTATGAGAAGGCACCAATGTTGACGTTACCTGCCACCTTGCCTTTAAACATCTTAAAGTCGGACGACATACCGACCGAGAGGTTCAGATACAGCGGCGAGCCGAAGTCTGACTTCACGCGGTATGAGTTGTTATCAAAGATACGCATCATCTGCGTCTTGGCATCAAGCTGCAAGGTGTACGACCATTTTCTGATGGCACGAAGGTTTAGCTTCGACTTATAATGCAAGTCGCTGTTATTAGTCTTTACGCTGTGAATGGTATCTGTCTTCGAACTATTGAAGCCCAACGTTCCCTCCAAGGTATGTTCCCAGAAGAAGCGCTTCTTGTCGTCATACTTGGCATAAATTTTCAGGTAGCCGCGCGTAGAATAGTTGCTCTCGCCACCACCCGACCAGTTGCCAGAATAATAATTCTGACTCAGGTCAAGACGAAACTCGCCCGCAAACTTCCAGAAGTTGGGGCGCTTCAGCATAATGTCTACCATATCTACCTGTGTATCTTCGGCCTTGGGTGCCACACGCTCAACCATGTCTACCGAGGGCAGCACCTCTGTGGCATCGGGCTTAAAGATAGGGCCCACACCATCCATCTTGCTCTGCGTGCTGCGCACCAGGTCGGGGCGGCGAAAGTAAACATCCATCAGCGCCTCGTCAAGAGCTGTGCTGGTGGTGTCGCCACTAATGTTGAAACGTTTCTGAACAATGTCGTGATAAAACGTGAGGGGCACGAACAAACGATAATACTTGTTACGATACGCATAGTCGGTGTCGGCCTTCTGCGTGGCCGCCGTCAGCGAGTCGATACGTTGTCTGAGCAGTGTGATAGAGTCGGTATAAGCACGCACCAGCGCACTTACGGTGTCGCGCTCGGCCACCACACGACGGTGTCGGCTCTGTGCGCCAGCATCAACAGCCACAGCAGCCAGCATCAACGATAGAAGGATATATTTCAATTTCATCATTTTCATCTTCTTATTCTACGATTTTTTTATTAGGGAAAGCCGTTATTCATACGGTGTGTTGTGAACAGTTGCAAAGGTAAGAATAAAATTTGAAATTGGTTTGTGAATTTCGTAAAATTGTACTAACTTTGCACCTTGTATTATTAGTTAGTGACATTTTTTAATTTTTCACATCGTGGCTGAAACAAAATACATCTTTGTTACAGGCGGCGTCGTTTCTTCATTAGGAAAAGGCATTATATCGTCGTCAATTGGTAAACTGTTGCAAGCGAGAGGCTACAACATTACCATTCAGAAATTCGACCCCTATATTAACATCGACCCCGGTACCCTCAACCCCTACGAGCATGGCGAATGTTACGTAACCGTTGACGGCATGGAGACCGATCTTGACCTCGGACATTATGAACGTTTTACGGGCATACAAACCACCAAGGCCAACTCGCTCACCACAGGGCGCATCTACAAAGCCGTTATCGACAAAGAACGCCGAGGCGACTACTTGGGCAAGACCATACAGGTGGTGCCACACATCACTGACGAAATAAAGCGCAACGTAAAGCTGCTGGGAAAGAAATATCATTACGACTTTGTTATCACCGAGATAGGCGGAACCATCGGCGACATTGAGAGCGCACCCTACATGGAGGCTATACGACAGCTGAAGTGGGAACTGGGAAAGAACGCCATCAACATTCACCTCACCTACGTGCCCTACCTAAAGGCTGCGGGCGAGCTGAAGACAAAGCCCACACAGCACTCGGTAAAAGAGCTGCAGAGCGTGGGTATACAACCCGACGTGCTGATCTTGCGCACCGAGAAGCATCTGGAAGAGGGCATACTGAAAAAGGTGGCCAGCTTCTGTAACGTTGACCTCGACTGTGTGATACAGAGCGAAGACCTACCCAGCATATACGAGGTGCCCGTCAACATGCAAAAGCAAGGGCTTGACACCGCCATATTGCGCAAGATGGGTGAGCCCATTGGCGAAACGCCCTCACTGGGCCCCTGGCGCGCCTTCCTCGACCGCCGCAACAAGGCTACCGAGACGGTGAACATTGGTTTGGTAGGAAAATATGACCTTCAGGATGCCTACAAGTCGATACGCGAAAGTTTGTCGCACGCTGGCACCTACAACGATTATAAGGTGAACATCACGTTCATCAACTCTGAGTATCTCACCGAAGACAATGTGGCCGAGAAATTGGCTGGACAAGATGGCATACTGATCTGCCCAGGCTTCGGACAGCGTGGCATTGAAGGAAAAATTATTGCGGCACACTACACCCGCACGCACAACATTCCTACCTTCGGCATCTGCCTCGGCATGCAAATGATTGTGATTGAGTTTGCTCGCAACGTGCTGGGCTATGCCGATGCTAACAGCCGAGAGATGGACGAGGTTACTCCGCACAACGTGATCGACATCATGGAGGAGCAGAAGAACATCACCAATATGGGTGGCACCATGCGTCTGGGCGCCTATGAGTGTGTACTGAAACAGGGCTCGCGTGTGTTTAACATATATAATAAGGAGCACATACAAGAGCGCCACCGCCACCGCTACGAGTTTAACAACGACTATCAGGCCGAATTTGAAAAGAACGGCATGATGTGCGTGGGACGCAACCCTGAGAGCGACCTCGTAGAGATTGTTGAAATACCCTCGCTGAAGTGGTACATCGGCACACAGTTCCACCCCGAATATCAAAGCACTGTGCTGCACCCGCATCCCCTGTTTGTCGACTTTGTCAAGACGGCAATAGAGAATAAGAAGGGATAAATAATTCATAAGCAAAGCCCCACATTATGAATTATGAATTAAAAATTATGAATTAAAAATTAAGAATTAAATAAACTAAGAAAAGACGTGAACAAAAACAACATTATCGGCTTTGTGCTCATTGCGGCCGTATTGATAGGTTACAGTTTCTGGTCGCGACCCTCGGCTGAACAACAGGCCGAAATGGCACGCCAAGACTCTATCGCTGCCGTAGCACAGCAAAAAGCCGAAGCGGCCCAACAGATGGCCGAAGAGAAGAAAACTGCCGAGGCAAAAGCAGCGCTTGTTGCCGACACTACAGCCCTCTTCCATAAGGCTATGCAAGGTACCGACTCGGCCGTGGTGCTGAAAAACGACAAGGTAGAACTTACCTTTAACACCAAAGGCGCAACGGTAGAAAAGGCGGTTATCAAAAACTTTACCGACCGCGAAGGTAACCCAAACGTAACGCTCTTTGACAAAGAAGAGCAAAGCTTGCGCTTCATGCTGGCTGCTAAAGAGAGCAACATCAGCAGTAGCGACCTCTACTTCACCGCTACCGAGACGTCTGACTCTACCGTAACCTTTACGGCAGAAGCGGGCGAAGGCAAGAGCTTACAGATAAAATATGTGTTGGGACACGACTATCTGCTGCACATGCAACTGCAGGCCAACGGTATGCAGGGCCTCTTCAGCCCTAACACCAATAGCATGGACATTGCATGGAACGAGCAATGCCGCCAGCAAGAAAAGGGTTTCATGTTTGAAAACCGATACACCACCCTCACCTATCATAAGAGCGAGGGCGGCGTTAAGCACCTGACCGAATCGGGTGCCGATGATAAAACCATTGACGAGAAGATTGACTGGGTGGCCTTTAAAAACCAATTCTTTGCTGCTGTGATGATTGCCAAGAACGACTTTGCTGCCAATGCACAGCTGCAGAGCCAAATGCAAGAAAAGGATTCTGGATATCTGAAGAACTTCCAGGCAAACATGAAGACCTTCTTCGACCCTTCGGGCAAGACTCCGTCAGAGTTTGAATTCTACTTTGGTCCCAACGATTTCCGTCTGTTGCAGCATGTTGAAAAAGAAAGCGCCTTCGGCAAAGACCTGCAAATGCAGCGCTTGGTTTACTTGGGTTGGCCGCTGTTCCGCATCATCAACCGCTGGTTTACACTGTATGTGTTCGACTTCCTCACAGGTTTGAACATCAACATGGGTATCGTGCTCATCCTCATCACCTTGCTGCTGAAGGTTATCACTTATCCGCTGGTAAAGAAGAGCTATATGAGCTCGGCCAAGATGCGTGTGCTGAAACCGAAACTGGAAGAGGCCACCAAACAATATAACGCCCCTGAAGACCAAATGCAGAAGCAGCAAGCCATGATGGCCGAATATGCTAAGTATGGCGTGAGCCCCCTGTCAGGATGTTTGCCCATGCTGATACAGGCGCCCATCTGGATTGCCATGTTCAACTTTGTGCCCAACGCCATTCAGTTGCGTGGTGAGAGTTTCCTTTGGATTAAAGACCTCTCTACCTACGACCCCATCTTCGAGTGGCACCACAACATTTGGTTGCTGGGCGACCACCTGTCGCTCACCTGTGTGCTGTTCTGCGTTTCGCAGTTGCTCTACTCGTGGATGACCATGCGTCAGCAGCGCGACCAGATGGTAGGCCAGCAGGCTGATCAAATGAAGATGATGCAGTGGATGATGTTCCTCATGCCGCTGATGTTCTTCTTCATGTTCAACGACTACTCGGCCGGCCTCAACTTCTACTATTTCATCAGCCTCTTCTTCAGTGCCGCCATCATGTGGGCACTGCGCAAGACCACTAACGATGAGAAGTTGCTCGCCATTCTTGAAGCTCGCTATGAAGAGAACAAGAACAAGCCGCAAAAGCTGAGCGGCCTGGCCGCACGTCTGCAAGCCATGCAGGAGCAGCAGAAGGAACTGCAGCGCCAGCGCGAGGAGTTGCAGCGCAAACGCAATATGTTAGGAAAATAAATCTATTGGCTGAAAAGCAGTTGCACCTTGCTAAATGAAAACAAGCAAGAATAATAAATAAAATAAACCTCCCCGAAGGTGGCAAGCACAAGATATAGCAGGGTGTTTGCCACCTTCGGGGATAGTTTGTATAACATAGCAACGGGTCAGCCTATAACACACAACTTAACAATATATGAACAAAACACTATCATTGGCCGTGGCGGCTGTTATGAGCTGCGCCGGCGCAAACGCACAGACTATGATTGACAAAACAACCGACCTGAGCGCACTGACAAAGAACAACCGCATGACCCCTGAAACCCTATGGGCCATGGGACGTATTGGTGGTGCAGCAGCATCGCCCGACGGAAAGACCGTAGTGTATCAGGTAGGCTACTACAGCGTAAAGGAGAACAAAAGTCATCAGATACTTTACACACAAACCGCTGATGGTAAGAAGCAAACCAAGCTGACTACCACCACAAAGAGTGAGACCGATGCCGCATGGATTAACGGTGGCAAACGCATTGCCTTCTTAACCGACGGACAACTGTGGAGCATGGCCGCCGACGGCACCGACCGCCGACAGCTGACCAAGAGCGACATTGAGATTGAAGGCTTTAAGTTTTCGCCCGACGAGAAGAAGGTTATCCTCATTAAGTCACTACCCTACCACGAGAGTATTAAGAAGAACCCCGACGACCTGCCTCTGGCTACAGGCCGACTGGTTACCGACCTCAACTATCGTCACTGGGACCACTATGTTGAAACAGTGGCTCACCCCTTCGTGGCTAACGTGTCGGACAAAGGCGTAGACGAGGGTATCGACATGTTGAAAGACGAGCCTTTCGAGTGCCCCATGGCTCCCTTCGGTGGCGTTGAGCAGCTGAACTGGAGTCCTGACTCAAAGTTTATTGCCTACACTTGCCGCAAGAAGACGGGCGTAGACTATGCCGTGTCAACCGACTCAGACATCTATCTCTACAACGTTGAAACGGGCAACACACGCAACCTATGCAAGCCTGCCGATTATAAGCCCGTGGCCTTCAACCCCACCAAGACCATGAAGAACCAGGCCATCAACTATCAGGGCGCCGACCTGAACATGGGTTATGACGTGAACCCGAAGTTCTCGCCCGACGGCCAATACGTGGCTTGGCAGAGCATGGCACACGATGGCTATGAGAGCGACCGCAACCGCCTGTGCGTATATACGCTGGCCGATGGCACAAAGAAATATGTAGCCGAGGCATTCGACTCGAATGTTGACGACTATTGCTGGGGCAACGACTCGCGCACACTTTATTTCATTGGCGTATGGCATGCTTGCGTAAACCTCTACCAAACAAACCTGAAGGGTGAGGTGAAGCAGCTGACCGACGATTGGGCCGACTTTGGCTCGGTGCAGCTGTTGAATAATGGCAACCAGCTGTTAGCTTCACGTCACAGCATCTCGCAAGGCGACGAGCTGTATGTTGTCACTCCTGGTAAGGATGTAAAGAAAACAAAGGTGCGCCAGTTGACCTTTGAAAACAAACTGTTCTACGACCAGCTGACCTTAGGTAAGGTGCAAGAACGCTGGGTGAAGACTACCGACGGAAAGAAAATGCAATACTGGATTATCTTGCCGCCCAACTTCGACGAGAACAAGAAATATCCCACTCTGCTCTTCTGCGAGGGCGGGCCTCAAAGTCCTGTAAGCCAATTCTGGAGCTATCGTTGGAACTTCCAAATCATGGCTGCTAACGACTATATCGTCATTGCCCCTAACCGTCGCGGATTGCCTGGCTTCGGTTCTGAATGGAACGAAGAGATTAGCGGCGATTGGACTGGTCAGTGCATGGCCGACTACCTCACCGCCATTGATGATGCTGCTCAGAACCTTCCGTATGTTGACAAAGACCGCCTGGGATGTGTAGGCGCCAGCTTCGGTGGCTTCTCGGTATATTATTTGGCTGGACATCACGACAAACGCTTTAAGTGCTTCATCTCACACGATGGTGCCTTCAATCTCGAGTCGATGTATACCGACACCGAGGAGGCATGGTTCTCTAACTGGGAGTATGAAGACGCATATTGGAACAAAGACCAGAGCGCAAACGCTAAGCGCACCTACGAGAATAGCCCGCACCGCTTTGTTGACAAATGGGACACACCTATCCTCTGCATACATGGCGAGAAAGACTATCGTATCAATGCTAACCAAGGCTTCGGCGCCTTCAATGCAGCTCGTCTGCGTGGCGTTCCTGCCGAGCTTCTCATCTTCCCCGATGAAAACCACTGGGTACTGAAACCTCAGAACGGCGTGCTGTGGCAGCGCACCTTCTTCAATTGGCTGGATAAGTGGCTGAAGAAGTAACCTCAACACAGGTTATCGTAAATGCTGATTTGAATAACGAGAGATAGCTATTTAAATAACAAGAAATAGCTATTTGAATAACGAGAGAGATTTATTTGAACAATAACAGATAATAAAATAAAGATTATGAAAAAAACTCTTCGCGACTATGCCGCTATGCGTTGGACAGCGCTGTTGCTTTTAGCACTGGCCATGTTCTGTGCATACATCTTCATGGACATTCTGTCGCCAATTAAAGACCTTATGCAGTCGCAGCGCGGCTGGGACTCGAAAGCGTTTGGCACAATGCAAGGTTCAGAAACGTTCCTTAATGTATTTGTGTTCTTCCTCATCTTTGCAGGTATCATCCTCGACAAGATGGGCGTTCGTTTCACTGCATTGCTCTCAGGAGCCGTAATGCTTGCTGGTGCATGCATCAAATGGTATGCCATCAGCGACGCCTTCATTGGCAGCAACCTTGCAGTGTGGTTTACAAACAATCTCAACCACATTCCAGTGTTTGAGCAGTTAGGTGTGTCGCCATTCTACGAGGGCATGCCCGCCTCGGCTAAGTTGGCAGCCATCGGCTTTATGCTCTTCGGCTGCGGTGCTGAGATGGGCGGCATCACCGTATCGCGTGGTGTGGTAAAATGGTTTAAGGGCCGCGAGATGGCGCTGGCTATGGGTTCAGAGATGGCGCTGGCTCGTCTTGGTGTAGCCACCTGTATGATATTCTCGCCCTTCTTTGCTAAGTTGGGTGGCAGCGTAAACGTGTCACGTTCAGTAGCCTTCGGCGTTGTGTTGCTCTGCATCGCAATGATTATGCTTGTAGTTTACTTCTTCATGGATAAGAAGCTCGACACACAGACGGGCGAAGCCGAGGAGAAAGACGACCCCTTCAAGCTTTCCGACATCGGACAAATTCTTACCTCAAGTGGTTTCTGGCTCGTATCGCTGCTTTGCGTGCTGTATTATTCGGCCATCTTCCCCTTCCAGAAATATGCCGTAAATATGTTGCAGTGCAACCTTACATTCACCCCGGTAGAAGCCGACTCTTACTGGGCTTCGACAGAGGTTACCATCACACAGTATGTCATCATGCTTGTTGTGGCTGCCACAGCCTTCATGTTTAACTTTATGAAGAACAAGGGCTTGAAATATAGCATGCTTGCAGTGTCTGTCGCAGCGCTGGTTACCTATTGCTATTTCGGTTACATGCGCCAGTCGGCCGAGTCAATCTTTGCCGTATTCCCCTTGTTAGCTGTGGGCATCACGCCTGTACTTGGCAACTATGTAGACCACAAAGGTAAGGCTGCCTCAATGCTTGTATTGGGCTCTTTATTGCTCATTGCTTGTCACCTCACCTTCGCGTTTATCCTTCCCCAGTTCAAGGGCGACCAAGTAGGCGGCGTTGTGATAGCTTACGTTACCATTCTTGTGCTTGGTGCCTCGTTCTCATTGGTACCCGCATCACTTTGGCCCAGCGTACCTAAGCTGGTTGACGCCAAGGTTATCGGTTCAGCTTATGCCTTGATTTTCTGGATACAGAACATTGGTTTGTGGCTGTTCCCCTTGCTTATCGGCCGCGTGCTCGACGAGACCAACAAGGGTGTTACCGACCCTACTCATCTCGATTATACGGCTCCGCTGCTTATGCTGGCAGGTCTTGGTGTGGCCGCTCTGCTTATCGGCCTTGTTCTGAAGGTAGTAGATAAGAAGAAGGGTATCGGACTGGAAGAGCCTAACATCAAAGCATAAACAAGTATTTTTATGAGTTATCAATTATGAAAACTCAGTAAAAGAAGATTAATATTGACAACTCTACTATACTATAACCAAAAGGGCTGACTCATTCTTTTTGAGTCAGCCCTTTTCTATTAGTAGTTTTGCCTGTCTTCAATATACTATAAAAACAAGTATACAAGATACGAAAATATGTTCTTATTTCCTTTTAATGATAAACCACCCCAAGCGGTGCGTTACGCCTTTTCGTCCTAACGACCTCAGTGTATATACGCCATCAGGCAGGTCTTTGATGCTGATTGAGGTAGTCTTTCGGCATGACCGCGTGGTGACGATGCGGCCATACATATTCTCAATGGTTACATATTCAACATCAGCCAACATTGTCTTTTTCGGTATCTCCACCTTTTCGTTATTACACCACAGCATGGGTTGCTTAATAAGCGAAGGCAAAGCATGGTTGCCCGCGCCACAAAGATAATCGTAAGCATCGAGCGAAACTTCA
>CAKQFW010000019.1 GCA_934230965.1 uncultured Prevotella sp. | reverse complement strand
TGATGTTTCCGTCAACCTTCAGAGTCTCAGTGGTAGCGGGCACCAGCACACTTTCGCCAGCCTGAAGAGTGAAGGTGTTGCCCTCGTTATCGGTAATGGTGGCGTTGCCCTTGAGGCCAATGAGGATAACAAAGCTGTCGAGCTCTGAGTAGTCGATGGTCATAGGCTCGTCAAGATCATACACAGCAGTGTTGAAATAGGGGCACTGCACGAGCGAAACACCCTGGTTCTTCACCGGAGTATAGTCGGTGCGATAGTTGCTTTCAACGTTATAGTTGATGCACTCGGCAGCCTCTTTGGTGTGCAACTGGCGGTAGTTTCCATCCTTATCCTTACGTTTGAAGTCGTAGATGCGATAGGTAACGTCGCTGGTTTGCTGTATTTCGGCCAAGAAACAGCCTGTGCCGATGGCGTGAATTCGGCCTGCGGGCAAGAAGAAGCAGTCGCCTTCTTTCACCTCATAGCGGTCAATAGCGTCGACAATGGTATCGTTTTCTACCATCTGAGCATACTCTTCAGGGGTGATTTTCTTCTTCAATCCGCACAGCAGAGTGGCATCTTTATCTGAGTCCATCAGGTACCACATCTCTGTTTTGCCGCGCTCTTTGCCCTGCATCTTAGCAATCTCGTCGGTGGGATGCACCTGTATAGAGAGGTCTTGGCGAGCATCAATAAACTTGATAAGCAAGGGAAACTCGTTGCCAAAGCGCTGATAGTTGTCTTCGCCCACCAGCTTACCCTTCAGTTCTTCTACCAGTTCGTTCAGCTTCTTGCCAGCATAGGGGCCGTCGGCTACGATGGTTTCGTTGTCTTTAACACCTGAGATTTCCCAGCTTTCGCCTACATTTTCCTGCTGAATGTCCAGGTTCTTGAACGGGATAATCTTATCGCCACCCCACAATGTCGACTTTAACAGTGCATTAAATTTTAATGGTTTCATGATGATGTTGTTTTTTTTAGTTGTTATTATGTTTTGTTTTTAAGTTTTTTCTTTTATTAAAACGCATGCGCATTGCCACGTGCTGTGCGGGCAGTATACCTTACGATTCTTTCCAGAATTCGGGCGTAAAGATAACCAATACGGTGAATATCTCAAGACGTCCGATGAGCATTAGTATCGTGCATATCCACTTAGCATAGTCGGGCAAGATGCTCCACGACATTGTCGGGCCAATCTCCAAGCCCAATGTTGGGCCCACATTACCCAAGCAACTCAGCGTGATGGTAATCGAGTTGGTAGAGTCGATGCCCGCCGCTATCATCGTAAACGAGCACACCAAGCTCAAGATGAGGTATATGGTAAGGAACGATAGCAGCGTGAGACGCTTATCGTTGGGCACATTTACACCGTCAACGCGCATAGGCAGCACGGCGTTAGGGTGCAATATCTTCTTAAATTCGTTCTTGATAGTTTTTAGTAACATCACGCCACGAATACACTTTAAGCCTCCGCTGGTAGAGCCCGAGCAAGCGCCAAAGAACATACATACGGCCAGCGCCACCCATGTAACGTGCGGCCATTTGCCTGCATCGTCGTTCACCAAGCCTGTAGTGGTGATGAACGACACCACATGAAACACAGCGCTACGCAAGCCATGTTCTATGCTATATCCGTTTTGCCAAATCAGTTCAATGGCGATAAAAGCCGAGAGGCCCGCCACCATCCAGAAATAAAACTTAAACTCGGCGCTGCCAAACAGCATCTTAAAGCTACGTCGCGACACCGAAGCATACAGCAACGTAAAGTTGATGCCCGACACAAAACAGAAGAACATGATAACATATTGCACCTCGGGGGTGAAGAGCACCAGCGAACTTTTCGTGGCGAAACCACCTGTTGCCGCCGTTACCATGGCATAGTTTACGCTGTCAAACACGTCCATGCCCACGGCACAAAGGCCTCCGAAGCACAGCAATGTGATGATAAGATACACCACCCATATCCATTTCGAGTTGGTAGACAGGCGGGGATGTAGTTTGGTTTTAATGGGTCCGGTAGCTTCGGCCGCAAACACCTTTACCGATCCGCCCACCAATGATGGCAACAAGGCAATGGTAAAGAACACGATACCCAAGCCCCCAATCCATTGAGTAAGCGAGCGCCAAAACAGCAAACCGTGCGGATAGTTGTCGATATTGTCGATAATTGAGGCGCCTGTTGTGGTAAATCCCGACATGGTTTCAAAGAAGGCATCGGTTACATCGGGTATATATCCGCTTATCAAGAAAGGCAACATGCCGAATAAACTGAAGATAATCCATGTGAGTGTAACCACCAGATAAGCGTCGCGACGCGATAGAGTGTTGTCGCTATCGTGGGCAAGCAGACGCAGAAGCAGTCCAGACAGACCCGTAATTCCCACCGAAATGGCAAAGGCCATGCGGTCGCTCTCGCCGTAAGCTATCGATACACCCAGGCATATCAGCAGCAGCGCCATCTCGATAAAGAGCAGCGAACCCACAATCTTATATATGATCTTTAAGTTTATCATCCGTTTTGTATTTCCACTCGTCAACTTGTTAACTCGGCTTTACCGTTTACCAAGCAAGAACTCATCAACTTATTAACTTGTAAAGGCAAATCTCCTCGTCAACTTGTTAACTTGTCAACTCGTCAACTAATAAAGGCAATTCTCCTCGTCAACTCGTTAACTTGTCAACTCGTCAACATCTCAAATAAACATCTTCTCAATCTTCTTCATGTTAACGTCGTGGCAGAACACCATCACCGAGTCGCCCGCATTGATCACGGTGTTACCCGAAACCAGCATACCCACACCGTCGCGCACCAGTCCACCTATGGTCATACCCTTCGGCAAACCGAGGTCGCGCACAGGCTTTTGCGTAATTTTCGAACCCTCTTGCGGAATAAATTCGGCCACATCGGCATTGGCACTCATCAAGAAACGCACGTTCATCACGTTAGCGTCAAGCATCATTTGATAGATATGGCTGGCCGCAATCACCTTTTTATTAATGATGGTGCCAATGTCTAAGCTTTCGGCCATGCTCACATAGTCGATGTTTTCAACCGCTGCCACCGTCTTGCGCACGCCCATACGTTTGGCGGTGAGGCACGCCAAAATGTTGGTTTCGGCATTGCCAGTGAGGGCTACGAAGGCCTGAGTGTTATTGATGCCCTCATCGATAAGCAGCGGAATATCGCGCCCGTCGCCATTGATAACCAGCACACGCGAGTTGTCAATAATGTCGTTCAGGCGGTTGCAGCGAGCCTCATCGGTCTCAATAATCTTCACATCCATATATTCGGGCATGGTTTTCACCGCCCTTACGGCTGTGGCACCGCCGCCCATAATCATCACATTCTTCACGTCGACGTAGTGTTCTTTGCCCACAATCTTTCTGATATAGGGTATAAACTGCTTCGTGGTCATGAAGTAAGCCAGGTCATACAGCTGCAACGAGTCGTTACCACCCGGTATAATAGTGTCGGTACCGCGCTTGATGGCCACCACGTGATAGGGGTCGTCGGGTCCGCAAAGGTTCTTCAAGGGCTGGTCGAGCACCTCGCATCCCTCGCGTAGCTTGATGCAAAGCATCACTAATGCGCCGTTATGCACGTCCCAACGCTGGCGCACCCACGACATTTTCAGGCCGTTGTTGATATCTTTTCCAGCCAGCAGCTCGGGATAAATGAGCGAGCTAATGCCCAGTTGAGCGAAGAATTCTTGTTGTTCAGGCTCAATATATTCGGCGTTATCAATCTTTGCCACCGTCTTCTTTGCGCCCAGTGCCTTTGCCAGTACGCATGCCGTCATGTTCATGCTCTCATCGGGAGTAACGGCGATAAAGAGGTCGGCATGTTCTGCCCCCGCCGATTTCAGCACCTTAACACTGGTGGGCGATTCGGCAATAGTGAGCAAATCGAAGTCAGAGCCTATGCTGGCAATACGTTCTTCATCAGGGTCAATCAGCGTGATATCCTCATGATCGCGCGACAACAGTTTGGCCAAGTGTGTTCCGATAGCGTATGCTCCGGCAATAATTATTTTCATTCTTATATCAAGTTTTGGCTTTTAAACAGTTACATCTTCGCCGATGATTGCCTTGGCAATGCTGTCATCGTCGAGCCCCGTCAGCGCTTTCAGCTGAGGCACCGAGCCATGTTCAACAAAGTGGTCGGGCAATCCGAGGCGTGTGATGGCGGGTGTGAAGTGGTGGTCGCTCATCCATTCGAGCACCGCCGAGCCGATACCCCCAGCCCGAGCCCCATCTTCAATGGTGACAATGCGCTTGAAACGTTCGCCCACCTCTTGCAGCAAAGCCTCGTCAAGCGGCTTGCAGAAGCGCAAATCATAATGGGCCACGCTCAAATCAGGATGCGTTTCGGCCAAGTGGTCAATTACCTTTTCAACGTCAACGCCCAGAGGTCCGTACGAGAGCACAGCCACATCAGAGCCCTCGCGCAAGCGACGTCCGCGTCCAACCTCAATCTCTTCGAGCGGACATTGCCAGTCGGTGCGGCTACCACGTCCACGCGGATAACGTATCACGAAGGTGCCCTTGCCTGGCAATTGCGCTGTATACATCAGTCGGCGCAGCTCGCACTCGTCCATCGGCGATGCCAACGTAAGGTTAGGCACCGTGCGCAAGGCGGCAATATCAAAGGCACCATGATGCGTAGCGCCATCTTCGCCCACCAAGCCAGCGCGGTCAAGACAAATAACGATGGGCAAATTAAGCAGAGCCGCATCATGAATAATATTATCGTAGGCACGCTGTGCAAATGCGCTATATATGTTGCAGAAAGGCATTAGCCCATCTTTTGCCATGCCGCCCGAAAAGGTTACAGCATGCCCTTCGGCAATGCCTACGTCGAAAACGCGGTCGGGCATGGCCTTCATCATGATGTTCATTGAGCAGCCCGTAGGCATAGCAGGCGTTACACCCACAATCTTTGGGTTCTGCCGAGCCAGTTCGAGCAGCGTCTCTCCAAACACATCTTGAAATTTCGGGGGCAGCGTAGAGGTGTCTTCCTTTATTCGTTCGCCTGTTTCGGGGTCGAATTTTCCAGGCGCATGCCAGATGGTGGCCTGCTCTTCAGCGGGCTTATAGCCTTTGCCTTTCACCGTGTGCAGATGCAGAAGCTTAGGTCCGCGCATATCTTTCAGCTGACGAAGGATGCGCACCACCTCGCCCACATCGTTGCCATCAAAGGGTCCGAAGTAGCGAATGTTCATGCCCTCGAAGATATTTTGCTGATGACTGATGGCCGACTTCAGCGCGTTATTCAGTCGGATAAGGCCCTTTCTGCGGTCATCGTTCAGGTATCCGCGCTCGCGCAACCATTGCGACGCCTTGAAGCGCAGCTTGTTATAGGTGGCATTGGTATCGAGGTTGAGCAGATATTTCTCCATTCCGCCCACAGCTCTATCAATGCTCATATCGTTGTCGTTGAGGATGATGAGCAGGTCGTTGGGCGACGACGACACGTTGTTAATGCCCTCAAAAGCCAAGCCGCCACTCATAGCGCCATCGCCAATGACGGCCACCACATGGCGGTTATCATTGCCTGTCTTCTTGGCAGCCACGGCCATGCCGAGAGCCGCCGACACCGAGTTGGAAGCATGTCCGCACGCAAACGTGTCATACACACTTTCCTCGGGGCTGGGGAAAGGGCGTATACCATGCAGCTGTCGGTTGGTATAAAAGGCTTCGCGGCGCCCTGTCAAGATTTTATGTCCGTAAGCCTGGTGTCCCACGTCCCACACTACGCGGTCGTAGGGCGTGTTAAACACATAGTGCAGAGCCACTGTCAGCTCTACCACGCCCAGCGACGAGGCCAGGTGTCCGGGGTTTTCTGCCAGTTCATGCACAATGTCTTGGCGCAATTCATCGCACACTTCAGGCAGTTTGTCAATGGGCAACTGCCTCAAGTCGGTTGGGTCGTTTATAGCGCTCAGCAGGCAAAGTTTGTTATTGTCTGTCATTTCTTTGTTTCTGTAAAGAAAAAAAAGAGGTGTGCCCACAAGCTGTACGCCTGTGCGCACACCTGTCATATTCAGAATACAAAGATAGTATATTTTTCTGACTGCGCGAAAGAAAAATGTTAGAAATGAATTTTTGTTCCTATACTCAGGTTCAGCTCGCCCTCAGCGGGGTGGCCTGTGCGTATGGGTTCAATGCGTTTTGAGTAGACGGTGGTAGAGGGTTCGACGAATAACTCGACGGCGTCGCACACTTTCCATCCAGCCTGTAAGGCCGCATGAATGCCGGGTGCCACCTGTGTATCGTAGCCCTTACGTGTGGCAATGCCCAGCGTTGGAGCCACGATGCCCGTTACCTGGAACACGTCGTCTTGCGTGGGCACGCCCGTTACCGCCTGTTTCATGTTCAGCATATAGCCTGCTTTGATAGACGTGAGCGTGAGGTTGCCCTTGCCATGACGCTGTGTAACGCTGGTTGAAGCCTGAGCATACACACCGTTAAGGCCATTAATCCATCGACCATAGCCCAGCGATGTAACCATCGACAGGCGGCGAGCCAAGTTAGGCATAGCCGAGAAGTTGGCGGTATAAAGCCCTGTTCCCACGCCCACGGTCAGCATGTTTTTGTGCTCGGGCGCCTCTTTATCAAACTTATTGCCAGTATAGCGAGGCATTGAATACTCTATACCCACCATGCCTTGCGGCATCAGTCGGTTACGATGTCCTGCCATGCGGTTGCCTAACATATAGGCCATTTGTCCTTCGCCCACCAAGCTCACAGGGCCACCCAGACGCAAGCGCAACTGAGCACCGCCATGCACGTCGGGGGCAAAGTAGGTAGTGCCGCGCGAATAGTCGACACCCACATTAGCGCCCGCCAGCACTGCCACAGATAACACGCGGTTAGGATCTACACCATAGCTATGTGCCGTGAGGTCCATCAGCCAGTCGGCCCCACCCGACACCTGTGCAAAGCGTCGCGTAGCCATCTGTCGTTGCATAAAGGCTTGAGCCGACACGCGCCAGCCATTGGCGCCATGCCACTGTGTATAGGCCACACGCCCCATGGGCATGTAGGCGCGATAATCACTCACCGTGCTCAGGCGATTTGTTACGCCGCCATATATACCCACGCTGCTGAAGCAGCTGTTAGCATCGGCATCGTCAGACAAACGTTTCGTGTGCTGTCGGCGATGATAAGTATAGGTGATGCCCGCCAAGAGCGAAGGCAGCGCATCATAATCTTTAAACGAGGTGGTGTGCGGTGCAAAATACTTGCCATGCACGTCGATACGCGGTTCCAGTGTCAGCGCAAAGGCATCGCTCAAGCGTAGGTTTGCCTGTAAGCCAGCGCCCACGCCCCACACATTATGGTGGCGTGCGTTCTCAATATCGGTGGTATGATTATAGCTGGCGCCCACCACACCATTTACCCAGAAGGGGCGATAGGGGTTGGGGCCCATAAACAGGTTGTGCAAATTAAAGAGATAGTCGGCCTGAAGACCAAAGGTCTTGGCACGGTTGTCGCTGTTCTGTTTAAAGGTAGTGGCATTGATGCCGAGGCGCACACCCTGATAAGCGTCAAACCACTTGCCCATGCTGGCCACCAAACGGAAGCCCGCATTATGACGCCATGTTGAGGGATGCGCGTTTGAAACAAAGGTGGGGCCACCCGCCATGCTCAAGAAGAGGCCGTTGGCCAGCGAGGGCAGAGCCAGCGAGTCGGTATAGGTATTGCGCCATCCGCGTTCAGGCAGACGATAGCCAAAGCCCATTGCTATGCTGGCCACGGGGCGGTAGCCATGCCATGTGTATGTCTGTGGCACATTGTCGAGCATCAGCCCGGCGCGCGGTTCAACATAAAAATAAGTGGTATGCGACAGCGCCACCTGACCACGCAGCGCCACGTGTGCGCCATAGCCACGGTCAGAGATGCCCTTGTTGCGCGAATAAGTGAGGTCGAGACCCGCAATGCCATACACCTCAAAAGGTTTGGGGCGATACTGGTTGCCAGCCTGAGCCAAGGCAGTAATGTTCAGCATATAGTCAAGGCCCAGCCCCGCATACTTGGCATTTACGCCCTGTGTGCGCAGCACGCCGCCGTTCATGGTGAGGCGAAGGCCGTGTTCAGGCGACAGCCAGTCGCCAATGTTTATCTCGTTGTAGGCACCCAAACGGTTAGGATGACGCACGCCCACCATGTTTACGCCCACGCCGCCATCAAGAAACAGATGGTCGAAGAGGCGTTTATGCGGATAATATTTAGCCACACGAGGGCGTTGCAACATATAGTCGAGTGCGCTGCCCGGCACCTGTGCGGCAGCGGGCAAGGCCACAGCCAGCATCATTGTGGCCACGGTGTGGCGAAGGATGATGCCCTTGAGCTGTTTCAGTGTATATATTATGTTTGTCATTGATACAAGTTCAGCAATGGTTTAATAATGGGTGATGTGTTGTGTTATTGTGCCTATGTGTGGCCTTAGTGCTTTTTGTTGTCGTCAACCAGCAGGTCGCACACGTCGCCATCAACCTTGGCTATGCTTTTCAGGTCGGGGTTCATGGCAAAGGCTTGCTTCAGCGCGTTATAGGCTTCAACGGGGTCGCCCAAGCGGTTTAAGCAGATGGCACGAATATAATAAGATGTAGCCTCGTCTTCAGGCAGCTGTTTGCTCAGCTTAAACGCCTCGGCATCACGCTTCATGGCCAGCAACATAACCACCTCGTTGCGCAGCCCTGTGCGAGCCACGGTGTTGAAATGCTCATCCAATCGGCCGTTCATCACGGCGTTTACGGCCAGCAACAGGTGTGTGTCGGGCGTGTCTTGCAGATAGGCGGTCAGCGAGTCGGCCTGTGCATATTGTCCTGCGTTGAGCAAGGCAATAATCTGGTTCATATTCAGTTCTTGCGGAGCACGAGGGCCAGCGAAGGGACGCAGCAAGTCGGGGTCGGAAGCCTGACGGTTGATGCGTGCGGCCTCAAGGTCGTTAGCAGCCGCCAAGAACGAGGGATATACCTCAAGAGCTTGCTGCATAATGGTTTCGCGACGGGCGGCATCGGTCTGTGCGCGATACAGTTCAAAGAACTCGAAGCGTGTCAGTTGGCGATAATCTTTCTCATACATCTGCTCAATTTCTTCGGGGGTGAGTTGGCGGAAGATGACGTAGTTCATCACATATTCTACCTTACGCAGCTGTGGCAAGCACACATCGTGAATGAGACGTGTGTAGAAAGGCAGACGCTGTATGGCGCGGCCTTGTTGCATGTGGTCTTTATATCGGCTTACAATGTCGTCAACCTGTTGTGCTTCAGCCTCATGACCATCGGCGCGCAGCAGTCGGGCCACCTCGCTCCACGGTGCCACATGGGCGTTAGCATTAAAGGTCATGCCCTGGCGCATATGCTCGGGCACGGCTTGTTTCATGTAGCCCAGGGCGTTGTTCATACGACGTTGAGCCAGCGTGAGGTTCCATTTATACTTGCCTTCGGGCGACGACCAGCCCTCCATTGATAGGTTTTGCAGCGTGGCGTCTTTCTGTTGCGCTATCAGGTCAATCTGTTGGCGCAGCTTTTCTATCTCGGCAGCATTTTGTGGGTCGGCAGCGTTCAGAGTCCACTTGCCCACGTTGAAGCGCAGTTTCACCTCGCCTTTGCTGTCGCGCATCTGCTTTTCGGGCGAAGGTATGAAGGCGGGGTCGGTTAGGTCGCGCGCACCAAAGTTGTAGTCGAGCCAGCGCAGTGGGTTCACCGTGCCGCGTGCTATGATGGTGGTGTCGCGATACAATATGCGGTTATAGTTTTCTATGGCCATATATACGTCGCACGAAAACTCATCTTTCACGTGCTCAACATATATCGAGTCGGTATAGCCTATAATGTCGTTGGTGCGGCCTTTCTCGCGCATGGCCTTGCTCTTCACGGTGACATACTTGGCCAAGGGGTCGCCCGCCACGGTGTCGGCCATATTAAAGTTGTAGAGGCGGTCTTGCGTGGCATGATATTCAGAGGCGTCATACACCATTGGGCGCATCAGTTTCAGCTCGCCACGTGTGGCGTTGTTCAGTATGGGTTGCACCACGAGGCGCGTGTTGTGGCGAAACATCTCGCGCGGCACCCTTACACGAGTGCGCACATAAAAGTAGTTGCCTTTCACCTCAATGTCGGTGGGCTCGGGCATAATGCGGTCGGTGATGCGCTTGGTTTGTACCACAATCTCGCCCAGGTTTACGTTGTCTTCTTGCAGTTCTACCTCAATATAGTTTTTTCCTGTCACCTTTACGGTGCGAGCCTTCATGCCTATCATGCTGAATTTCAGCGTAGAGCCAGTATGTACGTTAAAGGCGAAGCGGCCGTCGAGGTCGGTGGTGGCCAGGGCTCGGCGCGTGTTGGCGTCGGTAATATTTACACCCATCAGGGGCTCGTTGTTGCCCTTTTGCAGCACCTTACCAGTAAGGCGAATGATGTCTTGCGCCTGAAGGCCAAAGGGCATCAAGGCGAGGCAGAGGCTAAGCAGCAAGAGGGTGAAGCGCGGTGTGGCGTGGGGTGCCATTGTGTTTGCTTTATACATGCTTATCATTGTGTATCGGTGTGTTTATTGATGGGTAAGGTCTATTTAATGAGATAGACAAAACTGATGCCGGCCTTCAAGGGGGCGAAGTTCCATTTGTCATAGTTGGGGACTTCGGGGGCGGGCTCGGTGGCATCGTCATAGCGTTTTTCTCTGCGACGCATGGCGCCGACACCTACTGTGGCTTCAAGGCTCCAATGGCGGCTGAGCACGAAGCTGTAGCCATAGGTAAGGCCGAAGCCCATGGCATCGCCATCGTGGCGTGTGTCTTTCAGCAGCACGTTATAATTGCCTGCGGTGCCCAGCAAGCCCACAAAGTGTCGTGCCTGGGGGCGAGCGCTGAACCAGTAGCGCATCTCGGCAGCGGCCATCTCGGCACGGGTGTCGATGCTGTTTACCTTCAGTTTGTTTACTGCGCCTTCTACACCCAAGGTGAGGTGGCGGTTAAGACGAAACTCGAGGCCGAGGTTAGGCGTGGCCGTGCCCCAATAAAGGACGTTGGTTTTCAGGGCTACACGCTGTGCCATAGCCGTTTGACTGGTGCCAAACAGCATCAGGGCAAGGGCGCACAAAGTGGTTTTTCGTAATATTGCTTTTACCTTTACTTGCATTGTTTTCTTGCTATTGTGTTCATTATCTCTTATCTCTTGCGGCGCTGCGCACGGCAGCCGCTTGCTATCTCTCGTGGTATTGTTATTCAGTTGACAAGGAGACAAGACTTGCTTGCTCGTTTACTGACAGCATGTTGAAACATGCGAAACTTGATTACCTATTTATAAATAAGGTTGGGACAAAAATAAGACTTTTTATTTACATACTGGCAAAGATTATGTAAACTTTACTAAAAATGGGCAATAATTATCTCATATCAAGCGAATTTGGGCTCGTCTTGCAATAATTTGCGTGTATTTTGTAGGCGAAAAGAAGCTACACGTCAATTGTTTTTCTTGCTTATCAAGCGGGCATTAGCTGTTAATAAGTGTGAATTTGTTAACATTCCAAGGTCATTCAAAATTTGCGAAAGAGGTGTTAACGAGTGTTTATCACTGTTACCAAACATAAAAACCCAGCTTTTTGAACCCGAAAAATCGGAAAAATGGGTTGCAAAACCCATGGTTTTACCTTGTGAAACCAAGGGTTTCAGGAGGTGAAACCAAGGGAATCAGGAGGTAAAACCAAGGGTTTCACAACTCATCATCCATTTTTTCGTCGATTTTTTCGAACGGAACATCACTTCAAACCGCGTAACAAATTGTAACACAATAGCTTACCTATTTCACCCAGCTAATCGTCCAGAAGGGGCACGAACGCGGCTTCGTCTTCTGAATTTCAAAATATCGCCTAAATTTTTAATTAGGTTTTTAACAATTGATACCTAATAAAACAAACAAAGTGTAAAACAATGTTAAGCAATCATCTCTTCATAACCTCCCAATATCCCGTCTTGTTGCTGCCAACACGAGCAATCAACCCCTTCGTCTTGAGCGTAGAGAGGTGTTTATTAGGAACTTTATTAGGAACTTTATTAGGAACTTTATTAGGAACTTTATTAGGAACTTTATTAGGAACTTAATATGTCGTTTTTTCGTACAATAGCGCACTATTTAAACAATAAAAACAAATGTTTGTCTTGTATTGTCTTCAAATTAGATAAAAACCTTTCGCTCACAAGAACGAATAAATTAGTTTTTGTTTCGCTTATTCGGTTTTTTGCGCTATCTTTGCATTAACGTTTGCATTAAATAAGGTAATAGCACCTATTTCTCAAACATTCATTTAACCGAGAATAGCTTATGAAATTTCCTATCGGCGTTCAAGACTTTAAGTCTGTTATAGAAGGTGGATACGTTTATGTAGATAAAACGGCCCTCATACACCGCCTGGTAACAGAAGGCAAGATTTATTTTCTGAGCCGTCCTCGACGGTTTGGAAAAAGTTTGCTTGTGTCGACACTTGAATATTATTTCAAGGGCGAGAAGAAATTATTTCAAGGCCTGGCCATAGATGCATTAGAAAAAGATTGGCACACATATCCCGTGTTTCATGTCGATTTTAATAGCAACGACTTCACCATTGGCACAACGCTACAGAACATGCTTGATGCGTATGTTGAAAACTGGGAAAAACAATATGGCTTTGAGGGCGATGCCCGATTTAGTGTGGGCGAGCGTTTTGCCCAACTATTGGCACATGTGCATAAACAGACAGGCAAACGCTGCGTGGTGCTGATTGACGAATATGATAAGCCTCTGCTTGATGTGCTGGATACCAACTATAAAACGATAGATGGCAATGGCAATGAAATACTGATTGAAGAATATAACCGCAATATACTGAAAGGCTTTTATTCAACGTTTAAGGCTGCCGATGCCGACCTACAGTTTGTGCTGCTTACAGGCGTAACAAAATTCTCTCAGGTAAGCGTGTTTAGTGGCTTCAACCAGCCTGCCGACATCAGTATGAACGTTCATTACGAAACACTTTGCGGTATCACAACCAGCGAGATGGAGCACACTTTTCATGCTCAGATGGATAAAATGGCCAGCAAGTTTAAGGTGTCAACAAACGAAATGCGCCAACTGCTAAAACGCCACTACGATGGCTACCACTTTAGCGAGGCCATGACCGATATCTATAATCCGTTCAGCGTGCTAAACGCTTTCAGCAGTGGCGCCCTACGCGACTTCTGGTTTGCATCAGGCACGCCTACCTATCTGATACGTTTGCTCAACCACACTCAGGAAAATCTTAACGAACTGACTGGCAAGTATTATGACACCTCCGACTTTGTTGACTACCGTGCCGATATAGAGCGCCCATTGCCCATGATATATCAAAGCGGCTATCTGACGATAAAAGATTATGACCCTCTAACCAACACTTATCTGCTTGACCTTCCTAACAATGAGGTAAAGCGTGGGTTTGCTACGCTTATTGCAACTATTGCCGATAGACAAGCAGAACGAGAAAAAGGTAGAATATAAAACCCATAGAACAAAGATATACGATATGAAAAGACAAACAACATTGGCGTTGGCCCTCTGCCTTTTGACAGCAGGTGGCGCTTTCGCACAGACCAAGGGCGGAGGCATCTCGGCCAACATGCTGCAAAAAATGCAACAGGCACAGAAAACAGGCACTAACGACAAGGCACTGTTTAACGCCATTGCCTCAAACAAGATTGACGACCTGACTAAAAACTTTGCTAACCAGGGCCCCATCGATACCCACTTCAGCATTGAAACCCCTAAGCAGAACATTCATGACCAGAAAAGCTCGGGCCGCTGCTGGATGTTCTCAGGCCTGAACGTGCTGCGCGCCGACTTTGCCAAGGCGCATGCCGACACGCTGGCCGTAGAGTTCTCGCACGACTATCTGTTCTTCTTCGACCAGCTGGAGAAGGCCAACCTGATGCTGCAAGGCGTTATCGACACCGCCAAGAAGCCCATCAACGACCACAGCGTGCAGTTCTTCTTCCAGCACCCCCTCAACGATGGTGGCACCTTCTGCGGCGTGAGCGACCTGGCTGGCAAGTATGGCTTGGTGCCCAAGAGCGTGCAGCCCGAGACCTTCTCGGCCGAAAATACCTCGCGTATGTCGGCACTGATATCGTCAAAGTTGCGCGAGTTTGGCCTCGAACTGCGTAAGATGGTGGCCGACGGCAAGAAGGCAGCAGCCATTGCCGACCGCAAGACACAAATGCTGGGCACCATTTACCACATGCTGTCAATAACCCTGGGCGAGCCCGTGAAAGAGTTTACCTACGCCTTCCGTAACAAAGAGGGCAAGGTGATGGGCGAAGCCAAGACCTACACCCCGAAGCAATTTTATGATGCCACAGTGGGCCGACAGCTGAAAGGCACCTTTATCATGGTGATGAACGACCCACGCCGCCCCTACCACAAGACCTACGAGGTGGAATACGACCGCCACACCTACGACGGCCACAACTGGAAGTATCTGAACCTGCCCATGGAGGAGATAGCACAGCTGGCCATTGCCTCGCTGAAGGATGGCCGCAAGATGTATAGCTCGTACGATGTGGGCAAGCAGCTCGACCGCACTCGCGGATACCTCGACACCGAAAACTTCGACTATGCTTCGCTCTTCTCTACCACCTTTGGCATGAACAAGGCCGACCGCATCAGCACCTTTGACAGTGGCTCTACACACGCCATGACGCTCAGCGCTGTCGACCTCGACGCCCAGGGCAACCCCTTGAAGTGGAAGGTAGAAAACAGCTGGGGTGCCAGTTATGGTCAGGCAGGCTGCCTTATTATGACCAACCGCTGGTTTAACGAATATATGTTCCGCCTGGTGGTAGACAAGAAGTATGTGCCCGAGACACTGCAGAAAGAGTTTGAGCAGAAGCCCAGCATGCTGATGCCCGACGATCCTCTCTTCAGCATTGACGACTAACAGCATGCCAAAGGCATGCGAAACTTATATTACCAATTAATTATGAAAACCGACCTTTCATCAGGCATAATGCTCAAAGGCAATGCCTACACATACCGCATAGAGCGCACGCTGGGTAGCGGCACCTTCGGCATCACTTATTTGGCAACCATACTGTCGGGCGCAGGAGCCCTCGACGGCAAGGTGCACGTGTGCATAAAAGAGTTTTTCATGCACGACGTTAATGGGCGCGAAGGCTCGGCCGTGACAGCCTCAACCAAAGACGGACTGTGGACCAACTACCGACAGAAGTTTGAACGTGAGGCTCGCCGACTGGCAGCGGTAAAGCACCCTGGCGTGGTACAGGTGCTCGAAGCCTTTAACCAAAACAACACGTCGTATTACTCGATGGAGTATCTCGGCGGAGGCAGTCTTGATGGCTACATCGCAAAGAAGGGGCACCTCACCGAGCCCGAGGCGCTGCGCCTTTTCAAACACGTTACCGATGCCATGAGCTATCTGCATGCGCAGCGCATGTTGCACCTCGACCTGAAGCCTGGCAATATCATGATGAAAGACGATGGCACCACCGCCATCATCGACTTTGGACTGGCCAAGCAGTTTGACAGCAATGGCAACCCCGAGTCGAGCTCTACCATTGGCGCTGGCACACCCGGCTACGCCCCTATTGAGCAAGCCCACTATAATGGCGAAAACCGCACCACCTTTCCTGCCACGATGGATGTCTATGCCCTGGGCGCAACGCTGTTTAAGATGCTCACGGGCAAGCGTCCGCCCGAGGCCTCGCAGGTGCTGAACGAGGGGCTACCCACCGACGAGCTGCGCCGCTATGGGGTATCGAAGCGCACGATGTCGGCCATCGAGCATGCTATGGAGCCGATGGTGGCTCGACGCACGCCTACGGTGGCAGCTTTGGCCAGCGAATTGGCGCAAGCCTATCAGCCCACACAGCCTGTTCAACCTGAAGAGCCAGAGAACGAAGTAACGATTCTTGACCCCATTGTTGAGCCTGAACAGCCTGAACAGCCCGCAGAGCCCACACAGCCCATAAGGCCCACGAGACCCATAAAGCCCGTTAGGCCCGCAGAACCAGCCACACCTATCGAGCAGCCCTCCTCAAACATCAACTTCAAGCGCATTGGCATGTTTGTGGGCATACCAGTGGTGCTCATTGTGTTGGTCTTACTTGTGCTGAACACATCGTACATGCGCGAACGCCAAGCCTTCGACTATGTTACCAAGGCGCGCAACATAGCGGCTTGTAAGCAGTATATGAAGTCGTGCCCCGATGGTAAACGTATGGAAGAGGTGATGTATATGCAGGCCAACTTCTCTGACAATGCCCCCGAATATCTGGGCATGTATCTGCAGCGATGGGGCAAAAACGGAGCACACTCTGACGAGATACGCGCGCGCTATGATAGCGTGTGGACGGATGCACACGATAAGCTGCTGCAAGCAATGCCCGACACTGTACAGGGTGGTAGTAGCGAGGCGCTTGTCAAGATGATAGATTATCTGCACGACCACTATCTGCACAATTATACATCTACAGTAAACATCGACTTCAGCGCTCTGACCGAGTATGACGACTTGCCCGAAGATGTAAGATACCAGCTTGACATGAACACCAAGTATCCTTTGCTGGGCGCACATATGCGCAGCTTTAAAGAAAACTTAATAGAAAAGTCGTCACTGGAGTATCAAGTGTTTAGAGAGGCCGACAATATCTTCTATGCCAGCTTTGATGCTATCTTTGGCATGAACAACACTATCATTGATGGCATAACCGAAGCAGGAATAGCGGGCACCGACACTGACCTCGCACTGCTTAAAAAGGTGCCGTGCATACAGGTCAACTGTCGCGTGACGACAAAGATGAACGGTAAATATCCAGTGGTGTGGCAACTGAAGAAGTCTGGCGACATGGAT
>CAKQFW010000018.1 GCA_934230965.1 uncultured Prevotella sp. | reverse complement strand
GCATTAAGGCAGCCTTTTTTCGTTTGTTCAGTTGAAAATATGTAACTTTGTATTCAAAGTACTCAAACAAACACCTACTTATTTTATGAGCATAAAATACGAAATACAGTCGATTAAAAACTCGCAAGGGTCGGGCGAGGAGCGCCACTTTGCACGCATCTTCGAACAGGCACCCATGACGGCACAGCAGTTGGCCGCCCACATACAAAACTCGTGTACGCTGACCAAGGCCGATGTTGAGGCTACGCTGTCGGCATTGCGCGACTATATGCTTCACGAGCTGTCGCAAGGTCATCGTTTCTACATCCCCTCGATAGGCTATTTCTCGTTGTCGGTAGATTTAGATATGCCTGCCGACAAGCCCATCGACAAGGCTCGTGCCGACTATCTCAGTGTGCGCAACATAAAGTTTCGCCCCGATGCCGCCTTGCTGAAAGAGGTGAAGAGCAACGTGCGTTTTGAGCGTGCCGCCTTCAGCAGCCAGTCGGCCGACCTTACCGAAGCGTCGTTGCTTGAAATGCTAAAACAATATCTTGCCGAGAACCCCTGCATCACCCGTCGCGATATGCAAGACCAGTTTGGCTTGCGCCAGAGCGCTGCCCTGAAGTGGCTCAAACACTTTACCGAGGCTGGCGTGCTGAGAAAAGAGGGTGCCAAAAACTCGCCCGTATATCTCTTAAATTCCACAAAAACGGTTTGATGCACCCCTCCCTCAAAAACAGCTATCTATGAATATTGCAATCATACTATCGGGTGGGGTGGGGTCGCGCATGAACCTCGACATACCCAAACAATATGTTTTGGTAAACCATCAGCCCATCATAAACTATTGTTTAAAAACCTTTTTAGACAATAGCCTTACCGATGCCATCATCATTGGCGTGGCCGACGAGTGGAAAGCCTTTGTGCAAGAGCATGTTGAAAAGCTGCATCCGCACAAGCCCATTTATTATGCTCAGCCTGGCGAAACGCGTCAATACTCAATCTTCAATGCGCTGAAAACGGCAAAGGCATGTGGCTGTGCCGACGACGACCTCGTTATTATTCATGATGCGGCACGCCCTCTGGTAAGTCAAGCCCTGATAAACGCTTGTTATGAAGGCTGCCAAGAGGCCGATGGCGTGATGCCCGTGATACCTGTTAAAGATACCACCTACCTGAGCGAAGATGGCAAGCATATACAGCAATTGTTAAACCGCAGCCACCTGTGGGGCGGACAGGCTCCTGAGGCGTTTCGCTTTGGCAAGTATCTGCATGTGCACGAAACCATGCCTCGTGCCGACCTGCTGAAGATAAACGGCAGCACCGAGATAGCGTTTAAGGCGGGCCTAAACTGCCAGATGGTGACGGGCGACCCCATGAACTTTAAGATTACCACGCCCGAAGACTTGTCAAACTTTGAGGCCATTATAAACAATAAACAATGAAAGCATACGTTCTTCATGCTATAAACGATTTGCGTTACGACGACGTGCCCATGCCCCAGTGCCCCAAAGGGTGGGCCATTGTAAAGGTGAGGGCCGCTGGCATTTGCAGTTCCGACATTGCCCGCGTGTTTACCAAAGGCACCTATCATTTTCCCACCATTCCGGGCCACGAGTTTTCGGGCGAGGTGCATGCCGTGGGCGATGCTGCCGATGCTGCGCTCATAGGGCAAAAGGTGGGCGTGTTCCCCCTTATACCATGCCGACAGTGCGACCAGTGCCAGCAAAAACACTATGAAATGTGTGCCCATTACGACTATGTGGGCTCGCGACGCGATGGTGGCTATGCCCAGTATGTGGCTGTGCCCGTGTGGAACCTTATTGCGCTGCCCGCCGATATGCCCTTCACCGTGGCAGCCATGCTCGAACCGCTATCGGTGGCGCTGCACGCCATCACGCTGGGCGGTGTAAAGCCTGGCTATCGTGTGGCCGTTATTGGCACGGGCATGATAGGCATCAGCGCTGCACAGTGGGCGTATAAGTTTGGGGCCAGCAGCGTAACGGTTATTGGTCGTAACGAAGAAAAACGTAGCTTGATAGAAAAGTGTGGGCTAAACTATAGCGTGTGCACCGATAAGAGCGAGATGCCCGAATATGACTTTGTGCTGGAGGCTGTGGGCACCCCCGCCGCCATAACGCTGGCCATAAGCGGAACCAAACCTGGTGGCACGGTGCTGCTGATGGGTAACCCGTCGGGCGAGATAGCGCTGTCGCAAGACGTTTATTGGCGCATCTTGCGCAAACAGCTGGTGCTGAAGGGCACGTGGAACTCGGCCTACGATGGCACAAACCCCTCTGACTGGACTAACGCCGTCAAGGCCATTGCCAATGGCGAGATTAATGTGGCACCCCTCATCTCGCACACCTTCACGCAAGACCAGCTGATGGAGGGCCTGAAGATGATGCACGAGCATAAAGAGCCTTATTGCAAGGTAATGACAACGTGGAACGACTAACAAAACCCAATAAAAACTGTCAGCGTATGCGCAAAGGTGAAATATCAGCGTCGATGATGTGTACCGACCTTATCGACTTGAAAGAAACGATACGTATTTTTGAAGAAGAGGGTGTAGAGCATCTGCACATCGACGTGATGGACGGCACCTTCGTGCCCAACTTGGGGCTGGGGGTTGACTATATTCGTGGTTTGCGCGAGCTGACAAACATTCCGCTCGACATACATCTCATGGTGAAAGACCCCGAGTATAAGTTGCAGTGGATAGGCATACGCCCCACCGATACGGTGTCGGTGCATTATGAAAGTACGTTTCAGGTGCAACGCGTGCTCGACTATCTCGAGCCCTACGGCTGCAAACGCTTCTTGGCCATCAACCCCGCCACGCCCGTTAGCGCCCTTGAAGAGGTGCTCGAATACATCGACGGCATAAACCTGCTGATGGTGAACCCTGGCTTTGCGGGGCAAAAGATGGTGCCCTCTACCATACGTAAGGCACAAAAGGTGGCCGACCTGCTGAAGCGCGAGCACCGCGAAGATATTATTATTGAGGTGGATGGAAACATTACACCCGAAAACGGACGCACGCTGCGCAAGATAGGTGCCAGCATGTTTGTGTGTGGTACCAGTGCTATCTTTAAAGGCGATGTAAACAAGTATAAAGAAAATATTATCACCTTTAGACGATTTATTGACTCGATATAAAAAATGACCAGCAAGATAGAACAATTTAAACAGCAGCAGCTGCGACGTTGCCAACTGAAACAGCTCACCATATTAGAAGAAATTGACCGTATATGCCGAAAGCATAACATTAGCTATTGGCTTGATGGGGGATCGTTGCTGGGCGCCGTGCGTCATGGCGGATTTATTCCGTGGGACGATGATATCGACATTGCCATGCCCCTTGACGATGCGAAACGCTTTGCACAGGTGGCACCCAGCGAGCTGCGTCAGGGCCTTGTGCTACAAGACCCTGAAACAGAACTCACACGCGAACCTATCATGAAGGTGCGCGATACCAACTCGTTTTATGTTGAGGCTAACGACGACTTCTCGTTGCCGTATGGCAAGGGGTTGTATGTCGACATCTTTCCCTTCATAGCTTATCCTAACGTGTCGAGGGCGTTCTGCAAGAAATATGCTAAAGGCATGTCGAAGTGCTACTCTATCCTTCACCACTCGCACACCTACTCGTGGCGTGCTGCTGCCGAGCTGTTGTGGTTTGGCGCTCTGTATCAGTGGTATAAGTTGCGCTGGAAGTGGGCTTTCGCCACAAAACGCACCGATACCTATATGGCCAACGTGCTGATAAACAACGGCTATGGCGTAAGGCACAGACAGGACAGCATTTTTCCGCTGGGCACCATCACCTTCGAGGGCAAAACCTTTATGGCGCCTTGCAACCCCGATGCCTACCTCTCTGACCTTTATCGCAACTATATGGACATTCCGCCCAAAGAAAAACAAAAGGTGCACGCCGTGTTTATCTTGCCTGAATTGGTAGAAGAAGCAAAGTAAAAAACGGATGTTACTTGCTGGCAATAAAGGCAGCGAATGAATGTTCAGTAGGTGTTCAAATGCTGGGTGCTGGAGGACGGGGCACGGAGGCCACCGTCCTACTATAAGATAGCACCAGCTTACTGATGAGATTGCTCTCCTAACGCCTTGTTCAGCGTCTCGTTCAGCTTCTTGTTGGCGGCCTTGCGCAGCTTGTTTTTGTTGGCCTCCATCATTTGGTCCGACTTTTTCTTGGCTGCCTCATAGTCGGCCTGAGCCTTTTCTTTTATTGCTTCGCCCGTGGCCTTGGCAGCAGCTTCGGTCTTGGCTTTGGCCGCGTTCAGGTCGTTGTGAGCCTTGGCGGCATCGGCATTGGCAGCGTTCTTGGCATCGGCGGCACCCTGCTCAATATTGGCGGGCAGATTGGCAATGCCGTTCACCAGTTCGGCCACAGTAACGTCGCCTTTGGCTACCTTGTTCAGTGCCTCTTTGTTAGTGTCGACATATTCTTTTAGCTTTGCGCTATAGGCAGCAGCCTCGTCGGCCTTGCCCTCGCTTTGCAACTTTTCAATTGTTGCCTTGGCATCGGCCAAGGTCTTGGCCAGTGTCTTGGCATCGCCACTCTTCAACTGCTCGTCAAGCTGGGCCGTAACGGCTTCGGCGGCAGGTATTTCTTCTGCCACTTCGGTTTGTGCTGTTGCTTGTTCTACGGTGTCGCTCACCACATCGGCAGCGGTGGGCGCTGTTCTACCACCACAGCTCACAAGAGCGATGGCGGTACATACCATGATAAATGTTTTTTTCATAATTGTCTTCGTGCTTTTAAAAACAAAAGTCAAAGTTAATCATCTTATTTTTATCGTTCCCTTTTTGTTTAGATGATTTAACAAAAAGTAGTATAACAGAACTTTAAATATGAAATAAAATGATTATATTTGCCACAAAAGAGAATACAATATGCCTGAATTATGTCGTTTCTATGGAATAATTATCGCAATGTTTGGCGATGATCATAATCCGCCACATTTTCATGTTAGATATGGCGATTATGAAGCTATCATCACTATTCAAGACGGTATCGTAAAAGGAGAGTTGCCTAAGAAGGTGTTGAAAGATGTCTTTAGATGGATGGAACTTCACAATGACGAGCTGGAAGAGAACTGGAAAAGACTTCAAGAGGGAAAAGATATCGTAAAGATAGCCCCTTTAAAGTAATGTGTTATTAATAATAAATTGAATAATGAGTAACATTGATTTAATAAGAGTGGTTGATGTTGATTATCTGAAAGATTTCACCATGGACCTTAAATTTAGTAATGGCGAAACACGTCGTGTCGACTTCTTGCCATTGCTGGTAGGCAGAGGTAAAGAAGACCTTAAAGACCCCGATAAGTTTATACAGTTTGGCTTGAACCACTGGACCTTAGAATGGTATAACGGCATCGACTTTGCCCCCGATTTCTTGTATAGAAACGGACAGCAAGTAGCATCATAAAAAGAATGATAAATAACATGACAACCCAATCTCTGCGCCACATCATTGCCGTGGCAATGGTATGGCTATTAGCAGTGGGGCAAACGCTGGCATGCACCTCGTTTATTGTGTCGGGGCGCGTGACGAAAAGCGGGCGCCCCATGATTTTTAAGAACCGCGACACGGGTAACCTCGACAACTGTATGGTGGTGGTGCAAGGCCAGCGCTACCGCTTTATGGGCGTGGCGGCCGCTAACGATTCGGTAAACGCCGAGATATGGTCGGGGCACAACGAGGCGGGCTTTGCTATCATGAACACGGCCGCTTATAACCTGAATGGCGACACCGAGTTTGAGGTAGAGACCGAGGGCATGCTTATGCGCCAAGCGTTGGCGCTGTGTGCTACGCTAAACGACTTTGAGGCGCTGCTCGACACCACCTCGCTGCGCAACAACAATGCCAACTTTGGTGTGATTGATGCGCAAGGTGGCTGCGCTTATTATGAGGTGGGGCAGCACAAATGGACTAAGTTTGATGCTAACGACCCTAATGTGGCGCCCTACGGCTTCCTTATTCGCACCAACCATGCCTACAGTGGCGACCGCACCATGGACTTGGGCACCGAGCGCTATCTGGCTATCAATAAGTATATGACGCAACAGGGCTTTGCGGGTGGCTTTGATGCGCCCAGCCTTATTCGCATGGTGCCACGCATCCTCACGCATGGGCTGACAAACGTTAATATTCTTGACCTCGCACCCGAAGATAATACAGTGCCGCGCTTTGCCAATTTTGTCGATTTCATTCCTCGCTTCAGCACCTCGTGCGCACAGCTTATTGAGGGGGTGGCACAGGATGAGGTTCCTGTGCATACCGTGGCTTGGACTATCATTGGCTCGCCTCTCGCTACGGTGGCCATGCCGCTGGTGCTGCTGCCTAACGATAAGTTGCCCGAAACTTTGGGGCGTGGCACCACGGGTGGCAGCGTGCTGTGTAGGTATGGCTTGAAGCTGAAGGAACGCCTCTTTCCGCTTCGCACCAAGACACGCTCGAGCTATATTGACGTGGCGCAACTGGTGAACTGCAAGGGCAATGGCATCTTGCAACTGATTAAGCCCGTTGAAGATGAACTGATGCGCCGTGGCATAGCGCTGGTAAACGATATGCGTAACGAAAAAAAGGATAATAAGAAAAACCTGTATAAAACCTTTGCCGACTATTATGCGTGGGCCGATGGCTTTATACAATCGCAATATGAAATGCTGTTTAAGTGAAGCGTGAAGAATTCTATAGCTTATGCTATTCCAGTAAAGAGTGAGAAAACGGCACCATAATGTTTGAAGCCGCGTGGGGTGATGCGCACCCAATCGTAGGCTTTGTCTGTGGTCATGAGGCCTTCGACCAAACAATAACGCAAGGCTTGTAGGTAAGGAGCCATGTTTTCTTTTCCTACGGCCTCTTCTATGCGGCGTAACGAGAACGCTCCGTTATAGGCGGCAATTGAAACATACTTTGAAACCCACTCGGTGGGTGGCAAAAGATATACATCCTGTTCAGCATAATGGTGGCTGGGCAGGATGTTTTTTAATGTATCGGCCGAGGCCAATTTGCCCACGTTATAGGCCACACCATGACCACTCATGCTTTGTGCCGAAACCCCGAAGCCGCGATAGGCGGTGCCGTGCAGCATGCGGCTGCGAAGGTATGACGACACGCCACCATCTATAGCCGATAACGAAAAGGTGTTTTGCCCAAACTGTGTATGATAGCCCATAGCGGTAAGGGCATTGAACAGTTGGGTGTATTGGGCAAAGAGTAGGTCTTTTGAAGGCAATGCTTTGCAAGCTAACATGTTGGTGCGCAGCTCGTAAAGCGTAACCTGTTGGGGGCGTAGTGTGCCAATAATGTCTATGTCGGCGGCAATGCTCTCAGGGGTTTGCCCTGGCAGGCCATACATCAGGTCGATGTTTACCTTTTTAATGCCACAGGCAGCGGCTGTGTCAAGCACATGGGCCATCGTTGTAGGGTCGTCGGTAGCGCGGTTTTGGTGGCACAGCACATTGCTACTTGAGGTTTGCATGCCTAACGACAGTCGGCGCACACCACTTGCTACGATGCGCTGCAACTTTTGCTTGGTTACCGAGGCAAAGGTGCCCTCAATGCTTGGCTCATAATCGGTGGCGGGCGTTAGGCCATCTATCGCCTCGTCGTAGGTGTCGAGAAGGCGACCGAAAGCATTGTCTGACAGCGCCATAGGGGTGCCTCCGCCTATGTCAAAGCCCGCCAGACGAAACGCCCCTTTGTATTGGCGAAAACGCATGATGTCGGTTCGCACCACATTTATATAATGTGTCTGCGCTTCTTCATCGGGCACCAACATTCGGGTATATTCGCAAAAAGCGCATAGCCGCTGGCAGAAGGGCACGTGAACATACATCGACAGTGTGTCGTCGGCATCAAAGGGCAGTGTGCCTTGGCTCACTCTATAAGGTGCCCAATGGCTTGGGTGCAAGGGGTAAGAGGTGTTTAATAGTGGCTGATGCTTGCGTTGCTCAAACAGTGCGGCTATGTGGCTGTGGGTTGTCATTTGTTGCTTTATGCTTTAAAAAGGCCTACTTAAAAAATAATGTTATCGCTCGCAAACCCTTGCCTTAGGTGCTTGCCATCGTATAGCAGTGCCGACTCGCAGTAAGCGGGGTTGGCATAATGGCGCATGTAGATGTCGAGCACACGCCCATGGCTGTTGTAGAGATAATTGCTGCAACAGCAATCGCGCCCACGGTTGCGGCTTTCGGTAAAATAGCAATGGGGTATGGTGTCGAGGTGCAAGGCTGTGAGGGGGATGAAATGCTCATGACAATAGGCGTTTGTCTTCATCAATGCTACAAAGCCGAGGCGCGTGATGCCAAGGTTGAGGCAGAAATTCATCATGCGATGCGCCTCGGCAGTGGTGTCGATATAGCCGCGTATGAGGTTGCAACTGGCGTTGAGCTTCATCATGTCAATGCCCTCGAAACGGAGGGCCGACTCGGAAATATCGGTGCCATAAAGTGCTGACAGCCGTTGGCGGTCGTAGTGATGTAGCGACATAGAGACAGAGTCGAAGCGAGGGTGCTGCATGAGATGTTGCGACGAGGGCAGCAGCCCGTTGGTGTTCAGATGTACGTGTATGTCGTCATACTGGCTTTTCGACAATTCTTGAAGCATATCTTCAACCAGTGGTGCCACCACAGCGGGCTCGCCCCCAGTAAGGTTTAGGCGGTTTATGATGATGTGGTTGCGTTGCAATTCGTCAATAACGCAAAAGAGCTTTGCCATATCAAACGGCCCTGTGGTGTGCGCTGCGCCAGCATTTGAGCAGAAAGGGCAATGGGCGTTGCAGCCGTTGGTTACCTTAACAAAGAGGTTAACGGCGGGCGGTATCTTTGCCCCAGGGGTATTGCCATGACGGCAGTCGGTGGTTTTGACGCTTATCTCATGTCTGAAAATGCTTGCTGTCATCACTCGTTTTCACTGTTATTATCTCTGTTGTTTTCTTTACGCCAGTCGTCAAGCTGGCTCTGTATAAACTTGTTTTTCTCTTCTTGTGTGTCGAAGAGCATCATGCCACCATAGCAAAAAAATACGGGCAAGGTGGGGTCTTCAAGTGGCACAAAGCAGTTGCCTGTTTCAACATAACGTTTGTCATCTTTCAGGATACGGCTTGCCATCTGATATTCATAAATGTCTGCAATCTCGTCAGCGCCATAAGGTTTTGCTACACAGGCTTTAACATAATGCCGGTTGGGGTAGCGTGGGTCTCTGCCCCACACCTTTTTGCTGCGCATGTAGGTGGGTGCTGCTCCGCCACGCCATGCTGTCTTTACCGTTACACCACAACTTATATCCTCATCGCGGAAGTTGCGTTGCAGCACGGCCGCCAAGCCATACTTGCGCACACCGTGCTCATGTCGGCGGTATAACAGTTCGCGTAGCTGGTTGCTATCAAGTTGCCCATTGGGAGCCAATTCATCCCAAAAACGTTGAAGGTATCGGCGGAACGTTTCCTTTACCTCGGGGCTAAAGGCAAAATAATAATCTTCGGGGTTGGGGCCGCAGTGGTTTACACCGCCTGTGGCCTTTTCAAAATCGTTGCACAGGGCGTTGGGGTTGGTGTATCGGCGAAGCTCGTTGAGGTATGCCACCATCTTGATGGTTTTGTCTACCACATAGTCGCGATAGGCGCCATACACGCCTTGGTAGCCAATGGGCGATAGGCGCTCGCGCAAGAGGTTTATGTCGAAATGGCCATTGCTGAAACAGTCTTTGGCATAGCACCACATAGCGCGTAGGCTGCAGTTGAAGGCCACCTCGTCGCCTCCCAAACGAGTGTTCTCTAATATCTTGATAAGGGTGTTGTAGGCTTCGTCGGGCGAGGTGAAGTGGTTTTGAGCGTTTAGCTCGGCCAGCATGTCGACCAGGGTGCGCATCTGCCCTTTTACCTTTTGGGTGAAGAAGGCGGGTAGGGGTAAGCGCTTTTCAGGTATGATAACGCAGTGTCGGCAGGCTTGGTCAAACTCGTCGTTCACCTTTAGCATCCATTGTGGCAACATATCGCGAGCGGCATCAATCATCGAGGCGGGTATCTCGTGATGCAAGGCGTAGGCCATAGGGCCAGCAATGGCGCAGAGGGTGTCGGCATCGCCGCCAAGGGCTATGCAGTGGCGTAGGCAGTCGGCATAATCGTACGAATAAAGTAGGCAGATGATGGCCGCAGGCACGGTTTTTTGGCATGTTTCGTCAAAGGTGTAGCGTGGCTGTATGTCGTCATAGCTGAGAAAGGCCCAGTCGGGATAATATTTTTGCAGCACGTTTTCTCTTATATAGTCGAGGTCTTGGCCTGTCTTCAAATAAAAAATGGTAAGGGCTGTGGCCACTGCGCCTTTAATGCCTTCGGGATGGTTGTGGGTGGGCATGGCGGTGATGGTTGCCAAGCTCACACACTCGGCCGTGCTCTCTGCCAGCCATCCTGCTGCTGAACAACGCATGGCGCTACCATTGCCGAAACTGTTGTAGGGCTTAGGGGTGGGCGAGGCTACCCATCGCATAAAATTGCCGCCATAGCCTGCCCATGGGTGCTGACGGCAGCGGGTGTGCAGATGTTCGGATAGGTTGAGGTCGCGCAGAAGGGCTTCGGCACAAGCAAAGGTGCATACCGTGTCGTCGGTATACGTGGCTTGTGGGTGGAAGAGCTGAACGTTTTCTATCTTCTTGGTGGCATTAAATTCGTATGCGCTTCCGGCTATGTCGCCAATGGCAGCGCTTAGCAACAGGTTGTTCATAATGAAAGGTGTTTATAAAGGTTTTTAATAAGCAAAACTTATAGTGGCAAAGGTATCAAAAAATCATGAATTATCATTACTTTTGCAGATAAATTGGGAAAAAGAAATATAATATGATACACACAACATTGCTGCTGACCCGACATGGGCAAACTGTAGATAATGTGAACCAAATAATGCAAGGGCAAACGCAAGGACAGCTGACCGCCGAGGGTGTTAAACAGGCCGAAACGCTGGCCCAGCAAATGGCGCAACGACCTATCGATGCCTTTGTGTCGAGCGATCTAAAGCGTGCCATCGACACCTGTAGCATCATTGCGCTGCCACATAATGCTGAGGTGCTGACCACCCCTTTGCTGCGTGAGCGCGACTGGGGCAGCTTTACGGGGTGCTTTATCCCCGACCTAAAAGATGTGCCTTGGCCCGACGACATTGAAACGATGGAGGCCATGAAGCAGCGCGCCTCTCTTTTTCTTGATTTTATACGCACGCATTATGCGGGCCAAACGGTGCTGGCAGTGGGCCACGGCATCATCAATAAAGCCATACAGAGCGTGTTCTACGATAAACCCACCAACCAAATAGTGCCGATGAAAAACGCTGAGGTGAGATGCTTAGAGCTAACCTAAAGCAATAATATTGAAAAAATATTAGTTTTTATCTGCTGTGCGTTTCATCATCTTCCATTTCAACACACAATCTATCTATCCACCATCTTAGTATGGTGGAACTACCTTTTCTATAATACAATAATTTATCCATACACTATATTTGAAAGACCCCAATCCCTTTATCTCCATTCCTCCCCAATGAGCGATGGGTCATCCCCCACCGCCATTTCAAATTCGTCCACCAGACGGTACAGGTCTTGCAGCAATTCCTCATGCTCGGGGCTGGGCTCAGGTTCGCACTCTATGCAGCCTATATAGGTGCGCACCTTCTCATATTCACTATCATTGCGTATCTTTCCACGCTTCACAATGCGCTGCACGCTGTTGGCCAAGCGTTTGTCATACTTTGTCAGGTCTTCGCCACAGACGGCACGTAGGCGAGCGTTTATCGGTTGTCGTTCAGAACCTACATACTTTTCCAGAGTGTCTGCAGTTAGATATTTGAAAAACCGTTTCAAAGTGGTCATGTTTTTCTGTTCATACGCTTTGTTAAGTTTTTCCAATATACGATATTCTTCCCGAACTATTATTTCTGACAAATCAGAATTCTGTATTTGTGCAGTTTCTATTTCATATTCTGTAAGAATCCTGCACCACTCTTTGTAAAATAAAAATTTATCCATACACTATATTTGAAAGACACCAATCTATTTATTTCCATTCCTCCCCAATGAGCGAAGGATCATCCCCCACAGCCGTTTCAAAGTCGCCCGTCATACGGTACAGGTCCTGCAGCAACGCTTCGTGTTCGGGCTCTCCCTCTATACTGTCAATATAGGTGCGCACCTTCTCATATTCGTTACCATTGCGTATCTTCCCACGTTTCACAATACGCTGCACGCTGTTGGCCAAGCGTTTGTCATATTTTGTCAGGTCTTCGCCACAGACGGCACGTAGACGGGCGTTTACTATTCTTTTACATGGCTCATCCAATTCTTTCGCCTCAGACAAAATATCATAGAAAAAATGTTTTAAGCATTTCACATCACCTCTGGCATAGGTATCCTCTATGTTTTTTAAAATATTCATGTAAATATCTATCCATTCTGTTATCTGACTACTCGTATAATGTTTTTCTATTGCCATTTCCATCTCCCATTCCAAATTAGTTAATGTGTAAATACGGCACCACTCTCTGTAAAACATTAGTTTTTCCATTTCTTAAGTAATTGTTTACTTTTATAAGTAACTGTTCAGAATTAATTATATATTTGAAATCTCAATAGTAGGGATGTTTACGCGATATTTTTCTATTCATATATAAAGACAATTGTGAAATGTTATGGTTCATAAAAAACTTTTTTGACAAATATCTCTGCTGGAACATACGGATGAATATTCTGGCAGATTAGTTAATACGATGTATAGGTTATCTATTTGCAATATTACACATTTTTTTCTAAACGGGAGAACATTATCTTGAAAATGTTGGTCAACTTGCATACAAAAAATCTCACAACCTGCCGCAAGCTTCTTTTCCTGGGCTGGTTGTGAGATTGCTAAGACCAATATTATCTTTATCAATTCTTTTTATGTGGCATATTTGTGTGATGTTATCTGCGGCCTCCGCCGAATGAGCCACCACCATGATTGCTGTTGCTTGATGATGAGCCTCCACGGCCTCCACCAAACGAAGCGCCTCCGCGACCACCGCCAAACGATGATGAGCCTCTTCCAAACGACGAGCTGCTTGATGATGAGCTACGGTTGGGAGCCGAATAGGTGGGGCGGCTTGATGATGAGTTGCTACGACCACCACCGAATGATGACGATGAGCCTACACGGCCTCCACCAAACGATGATGACGAGTTGCTACGGTTTGGGCTGAAGGTGTTGCGCGGGGTACTGTTAAAGGTTTCGCCATTGCTCACGCTACCATTACGTCCGCCACCAAAGCTGGTTGAGGGCAATGAGGTGTTGGGGCGAGTAACTGTGTTGCGAGTGCTACTTTCGCGTCGTCCGAAGCCGTTGCCGTTATTCAGTCCGTTACCATTTCTACGTGAACCAAACGAGGTGCTGTTACCATTGCCACGTGATCCAAACGAGGTGTTAGGGCGAGCGCCCACTGCCGAACCATTGTTGCCAGGATTGCCCATGATGGGCGGGCGACGTGCGGTGCCAAACTGTGTGGCGCTGTTGGGGTTACCCCTGAAACCGTTGCCGAAATCGCCACGCTGGAACCCATCGCGCATGCCGTGGTAGCGGTCGTTGTGACGGTGATCTGGGCAGAAGTTGCGACCATGATACCAAGAGCGTCCGCCGTTCATGTGCCAAGCGTGTCCGCCACGATACTCAACGTAGAAGGTGGGGCGACCAAAGTAGAAATAGTCGCGGCGCGGATAGCGGGCGTAGATGCCGAAGTGCCAGTAGCCAGCGTTCCAGTAGAGTGGACGATAGAAGTAGGCGGCATCGCAGAAAGCGCGGTATTGCCATGACAGCAAGATGTAGCTGAGGTCGAGATTACGACGCTCCCAATACATACCATACAGGTCGTCGACGGTGTTCACCCCCATCAGGTAGTCGAGGTTTATCTCGTATGCAGCCTCATATTGCTCATTGGTGAGGTTTAGTTCATAAGCCATCTTGTCGGTGAGGAACAAGGCTTGCTGGCGAGCTTGCTCGTAGCTCATGGCTTGTACCGATACTGTTATGCAGAACAGTGTTGTAAGGGCTAATATAAACTTTTTCATAGCGATATTTCTTTAAATGGTTTATACTTTGTTTCTTTTATCTGTTGCAAAGAAAATGCCAACGAGCGCAATGAAAGCTTGCTTTCAAATTGCCGAGTGCAGCTTTTCTTCTGCAAAGATAGGCAAAGAATAAAACCTTGCAAAGGGTTTTTCCCTATATCGTAGGGGGAAAATCCCTACATCTGCATTAAAGGGCTGAAAGATGTTGAGGCTGAGAACGGATGTAAGCGTTAATAATGGCCCCAAAAGCACCACTTGTTAAGTAATATATGTGCTCAAGACAATAAAATACCGAAAACATCGTTATATATAATAATGTGCCGCGCGTTGTGGCACTGTATAATAAACTGTATAATAAGAAGAATAACGATACACACGAACGCCAATATATGAAACACTTGTTTACCGCCTTATTGATGGCATGGGCCGTAGCCATCCCCACACAGGCGCAAGACTGGCTCTATACCGACGAGGTGCAAGAAGCCGAACCCTTAAACAATATAAGGTATAAGGGCGAGATGCAAGCCTCGTTTTCGAAGGGGCAGACCCCCTTGTGGCTGAACGCCAACAAGCATGGTCTTAGCTCGCTTGACAAAACCAACGGATACATGCGCGTGGCGCTGGAACGCCCCCTACAAACCGACTCGGCCCGACGTTGGGGCTTAGGCTATGCCCTCGACGTGGTGGCCCCTTTGCATTATACCTCAAACGTTGTGGTGCAGCAAGCCTATATTGAAGGCCGATGGCTGCATGGCGCTTTGACGGTGGGCAGCAAGCAGTGGCCTATGGAACTGAAAAACAATCGCCTGAGCTCGGGCTCGCAAACATTAGGCATCAATGCTCGCCCCGTGCCACAGGTGCGCCTGGCATTGCCCAACTACTGGACGCTGCCGTTTGCTGGAGGCTGGCTGCAACTGAAAGGCCACATAGCCTATGGCATGATGACCGATGACAACTGGCAGCACAACTTCACAGGTTACCAAAACAGCTATGCCGACCGCGTGCTCTATCACAGCAAGGCGGGCTATCTGCGCATAGGCCGCGACGAGGATATGTACCCCTTTAGCGTAGAGATGGGCCTTGAGATGGCTTGCGAGTTTGGCGGCACACCACACGTAAAACTGGCCGATGGCAACATGATAGAGATGCCTGCTGGCAAGGGGCTGAGCGCTTTTTGGCATGCCTTTATTCCGGGCGGACAAGATACCTCTGATGGTATGTATGGCAACATGGAGGGCAACCAGTTGGGTAGCTGGGTGATGCGTCTAAACTATAACGCCGACACTTGGCGTCTGGGCGTGTATGCCGACCATTTCTTTGAAGATCACAGTCAGATGTTCTTGCTCGACTATAACGGCTATGGCACAGGCGAAGAATGGAATGTGCGCAAAGACCGTCGTTTCTACGTCTATCAGTTAAAAGACATCATGCTGGGCACTGAGCTTAACCTGAAGTATGGCACCTGGCTGAAGAACGTGGTGTTTGAATATCTGTTCACAAAATATCAGAGCGGACCTTACAACCACGACCGCACATCGAACATACCCGACCACATGGCCGGACTGGACGACTATTATAACCACGGCATCTATCCTGGATGGCAGCACTGGGGACAGGTGATAGGTAACCCGCTATACCGCTCGCCTATATACAACGATAATGGCGTGATACGTGTGCTGAACAACCGCTTCGTAGCTTTCCACCTCGGCTTTGATGGCGACCTCTCTTCGCGTCTCTCTTACCGCGTGCTGGCCACCTGGCAGAAAGGGTGGGGCACTTATGCCGAGCCCTTTACCAAGGCACACCAAAACGCCAGCTTCATGGTAGAAGGTGCTTACCGCGTCAACCCACAATTGAACGTGACGGCTGCCTATGGCATGGACTTTGGCAGCAATCAGATGTTGGGCCACAATGCAGGCTTGCAAATCACTGTTAGCCGCACGGGCCTATTGAAAACTAAAGCCAATAAGAAAGGAAACAAAAGATGAAAATGCGCGCTCGCTCAATAATGGCCCTCTCGGCCATCGCCCTTAGCATGCTGTTTACAGCTTGTGGCATCGACTTTGAAGGCTCTGATAACGGAAAACTTGATGGCTTCTGGCATCTGGAAAAGGTTGATACGCTGGCCACTGGCGGCGTAACCGACTACTCGCAGAAGCATGTGTTCTGGGGCGTTCAAGCCAAACTGATAAGCATGTACGACACCGATGTTGACAGTAACCACGGCTTCTACACCCGCTTTACGCAAACCTCTGACAGCCTCTTCATACACACTCTGTATAAAGACAACTGGCATGAAGATAGTGGTGAAGATGGTGGCGACCGACCTTTGACCGACTATACCCTCATGCGACCCTACGGCATCAATGCCATGGAAGATCATTTTGCTAAAGAAAAACTCAGTGGTAGCCGCATGATACTGAAGTCGAAAATGCTGCGCCTCTATTTTCGTAAGTTCTAAAAAGGAAAAAAGAATAAAAAGGGCTGACATCTCGTAAGAAGTGTCAGCCCTAATTTTTTTTGTTGATTACAAAAGTTTTTATTCGACAGCAATCATTAAGGAGCACTTCCAAAAGTCATTATAAAAAAAGAAAAGTCGCTGACCTTATATCGGGTTAGCGACTTTTCTTATAGGATAGGGTGGAGCTGGAGGGATTCGAACCCTCGTCCAAACGGGGAAACCATACGCTTTCTACATGCTTATTCTGGCCTTCGGTTTTCGTGTCGCGACAAGACCCAGACCACCAATCGCAACCTTATCCTCTAAAATTTCACCCATGCAGCGAGGCATACAAGAGCTATTTCCGATTTACCTGCACCGCTTGATCCTCAGATTCGGAACAACATCCTTGGAGCGGTGTCTCGTTCTGCCACCTTGTGGCGGAATAAAGCTAATCTACTGTGCTTCGATTAAGCAGCGAGAGCGTAATTGTTTTCGCCAATTAAATTTTTGACCATTGGGATTATGGAGCCAACAGACCACGCTCCGC
>CAKQFW010000017.1 GCA_934230965.1 uncultured Prevotella sp. | reverse complement strand
AAAATGGCCTATGCCATGCACCTTTTTGCCTTGCAAGGGTTCAAATCCTGGCAGCAAGTCCATCTTTGTACCATTCAACGAATAAAGACCTTCGGCTGTACTGATGATGGCGCGCCCATCAACAGGAAAGATATTTTCAACGTTAGCGCTGAAGGGTAAGTCGGCCAAAAACTTATTATCGCGGTAAACAAACACATTGTTTTTGCCCTGAAAATAAGTATAGTGGCCAGCAATCACGATGTGCCAAATCTCGCCAAAGGTTTGAATGGGCTTGGGCAATTGGTTTGACAACGAATAGTAAACCATCTGGTCGCTCTTTCTTGAGGGACAAAAATAGCCAAACTCATCGGTAGCGCCTGCCAGCAGCTGCTTGCCATCGCGCGACATCTGCACAGAACGCACACTGGTATAATTGCTTACGTAGCTTACGTTCCACTCGTCGCCATCGTACGACAGAAGCCCTTGGTTGTTACCAAAAAACATCTGGCCACCAAAGCCTTCGGCAATGCCCCAGTTTTGTGCACTGGAGGCATTAAAGGCGGGCGGAAAGTTGCGTATCATCAACAACTGTGCCTCGCTGCGAAGTGTAAAGGTTGTCAAGATTATGACGATGCCTAAAAGGAAGCGTCTCATACAATGTTTTTTGGTTTGTTCAGTTATTCCTACAAAATTACAAACAAATAAGGAAAACAAGAAACAACATTGCACGTTTTTAATAATTGTTAAGCATAGGGGGCTTGAAGACACCGAAAGGAGAAAAATAGTTCAGCCTTGAAGGGAAGAAAAATATCACCGATTGGGTGATTGAATAATCTTTTAAAACGACATTCCTATTTTTGCATAAATATACAGTATTGGGTGCCGTTTGCAATACCCTTGATATTACGGTCTGAAAGCCTTGGTTTCAGACCCTAAAACCAAGGGTTTCTCAAGCTGAAACCAAGGGTTTCACGACCTAAAACCCATGGTTTCTCAAATGAAAGGTATCAACTTTGAAAAGTGAAAGCAAAATACCGCTATTTTATTACAGATTATAAGATATTTAAACAATATTATGTAAAAGAATGTAAAATACCGCTTTTGCATAAATATTCACTTTCGTCCGTATTTATGTATATTTATGCAAAACGGGTTATTAATATGAGAGGTTATCTACTTACAGTGCTGTGTATTATTGGGTGCTGTAGGACGGAGCACAGAGACCCTGTCCTACACCGAGGGCGCAACCGTTCAATTTAAAGAAAAATATACTTTTTGGATAATTTGTAGACATTCGTGTTTACATCAAAACACGCGAAATGGATGGTTTAAGAACTAACGAAAAGAGAGCGTTTGACAAGTCTACTTTACAAACAACATATACAAAATGTTACAACAGTTGTATAACACTGGAAAGAAAAAGGAATAAAAAAACGCGATTATTTGTTCATTAAGCGGTGAGGTTTGACGTAGTGTATACATTTATTTATATTCTTGATACACAATGTTTTAATAAATACAAAAACAAAAAAAGTGAGTTTTTTGTGAGTTTTTAAAGGGTATTTTTCTTGCATTTTTAACATCATAACACTACTTTTGCCAACGAAAACCTAACCAGGGGATGAAAAGCAAAACGCAACAATCGGCTAAAAACCTTCGTCCTCAGGCAAGAGAAAAGAACCATCCCAAGCGCAAGACGCAAGAAAATCGAACGACAAATTCGACAACCAAATTCGAACAACAACCGCGACGACCAAAATTCAGATGAACCCATTAAACCATTAGAACTAATAATCGTCAAAGAAAATTCGGAAAAAAGAAAATTATAAAGAATATCTAAAAAACAACTAAATCATTATAAATTATGAGACGAAATCTAAAGCTTCTCTCGGCAGCATTGCTATTCCCTATGGCAGTATCGGCACAGACAGACAAGATTCAAGGAACCATTGTCTCTGAAACTGATGGCCAACCGCTGATAGGTGTAGTAGTACGTGTGAAAGGTACCGCTTCAGGAACCGTTACCGACATTGACGGACATTATCAGTTAAAGGTAAATCCTAAAGATGTGGTAGAGTTTTCATGTATTGGTTATAAAACAGTAACCCAAAAAGGTAAAACTGGCACCTTCGACTTTAAGATGGAAGAAGACACCAATATGCTGGACGAGGTGGTAGCCATAGGTTACGGCTCAATGAAGAAGAGCGACCTCACGGGCTCGGTGGCCGTAGTAAAGGCTGAAGACCTGAAGAAGACGCCTGCCGCCAGTGTAGACCAAGCCATACAGGGCCGCGTGGCCGGTGTGACCGTAAACGCTAACAGCGGACAGCCTGGCGCTGGCGCTGTGGTGCGCATACGCGGTATCGGTACTGTGAACGACTCGGCTCCTATCTATGTAGTAGACGGTAACATCACCAGCGACATATCATTTCTTTCACCCAACGATATCGAGTCGACAGAGGTATTGAAAGACGCTTCGTCAACCGCCATCTACGGTGCCCGTGGTGCTAACGGTGTTATTCTTATCACCACCAAGAGTGGCGAGAAAGGCCGTGGCAAGGTATCGTTTGATATGTATTATGGCTGGCAGAACCGTTGGAAGAAGCTCGACCTGATGGGTAAAGACGAGTTTGTACAAACCTATCTGAAGTTGGCCGCTCCTAAATCAGAGCGCAACTATTACGAGAAGAAGGGCTTTAACGAGTGGCTGCAGAAATATAAGTTGGGTAACGATGCTTACTATGCTGTAGCAAAGACCAAAACTTATCAAGATGGTTTCGACTATAGTGCCGTAAACACCGACTGGCAAGACGAGGTATTCAACTCGAACGCTCCTATCCAAAACTATCACGTATCGTTTGATGGTGGTTCGGATAAGAGCAACTACTCGTTCTCGGCATCTTACTACGATCAGGAAGGCACCATCATTGGTTCAAAATATAATCGTCTCACACTGCGTGCTAACACCTCGTTTCAGGTAAAGAAGTGGCTGAAGATTGGCGAGAACCTTTCGTTTGCAACCAGCCAAGCTCGCAACGCCATGAACCAAAGCGCATCGCCAGGCGCAAGCGTTATCTCGGCAGCATTGGCAATGGCTCCGTGGGATGTGCCTTACTATCCTGCTGGCACCTATAACCGCAAACATGAAGACATGAGCGGAAAGGTGGGCGTGCCCTCTAACTTTAAGAACGTAACTAACCCGTTCTCAATGGTTTACTACTCGCATCCGCACAACGTGGTGAACCGCTGGTTTGGCAATATGTACCTCGAGTTTACACCTATCAAGGGTCTCAACTATCGTACAAACTTTAGCTACGACCAGGTGAACGAGAAGAACCGCACCTTTACCGATGCCCATACCGTTAACAGCTATGACGACTCGAAGGGCAAAAACTTCTTGACACGCGGACTGGTGCAGTATACCACCTTTACTTGGGAAAACATCATCAACTATCAGTTCGACCTGGGCAAGATACACCACTTCAACGCTATGGTGGGCCAAACCACTGAAGAGTATAACTATTATTCAATAGGTGGAAGCGGTTCTACCATCCTCAACCCCTCAGAGAAAAACTGGTATCTCTCACAAACTACCGACGACAACACTAACCCCATCTCTGATGGCGTAGGCCGCACACGCCGCCTGTCGTTCTTGGCACGTCTGAACTATAACTTGATGGATCGCTACTTGATAACCGTCAACTTCCGTGCCGACGGTTCAAACAAGTTCCCCGAGAACACATGGGGCTATTTCCCCTCTACCGCCTTTGCATGGAAGGTGAGCGAAGAGCCCTTCATGAAGCGCTTTAAGAAACTCGACTACCTGAAGCTGCGCTTGGGATGGGGACAGATTGGTAACGACAAAATTGCCAACGACGCCTTTAACCAAACCATCTTCACCTCGCAAAACGTGTTTGTGGGATACCCCTTCGGCGTAAGCCAAACAGTGGGCACTGGCGCTACCATCCTTACCTACGTAAACCAGGGTGGCAAGTGGGAACGCACCGAAACATGGAACGCTGGCGTTGACGCTGCCTGGGGTAACGGTCTGCTGTCGGCCAATGTCGACTTCTTCGTGCGCAACACAAAAGATATGTTGCTGTCGGTAAAGGGTCCGGCATGGAGCGGCAACCGCTTCGATGCCCAGAGCAACGTGGGCACCGTGCGCAATGTGGGTGTTGAAATTTCGCTCGGACACACAAACCACATCGGCAAGGTAAACTACTCGGTAAACGGTAACATCTCGTTCATCAAGAACAAACTTACCAGCCTAAACGGCGGACAGATTGTTTATGGCGACCGCGTAATTAGCGACGAGGGACTGCCTCTGTTCGAGTTCTGGGGATATAAATATCAGGGCGTTTACAAGAGCAAGGAAGAGGCCAACGCTGCACTACCTGGCTATGCTCGCGATGGCGAGGTGAACCCCTACGGTGCTGGCGATGCTATCTATGCCGACCTTGATGGCGATGGCAAGATTTCAGAAACAGGCGACCGCACAAAGTTGGGCAACAACTTCCCGAAGGTAACCTACGGCTTGAACCTTTCGGCCGACTGGAAGGGTCTTGACCTGCAACTGTTCTTCCAGGGCGTAGCTGGCAACAAGATATATAATGCCGTGCGCGAACGCACTGAAAGCAATGGTCTGACCTCACAGCTCAGCACCAAGATGCGCGACGTATGGACCGAGGATAACCCCGATGGCACCATTCCTAACCCCAAGGGCGCTAACAATATGCTCAACTCGAGCCGCTTCCTTGAGAGCGGATCTTACTTCCGCCTGAAGAACATACAGCTGGGCTACACACTGCCTAAGAAGCTGCTGAACGGATGGGGCATCTCTAACCTGCGCGTGTATGCACAGGCCAGCAACCTCTTCACCATCACCAACTATTCGGGCTACGACCCCGAGGTGGGAAGCGGTGTCGACTATGGCAACTATCCGCAGAGCCGCACCTACATGTTTGGTTGCAACTTCACCTTCTAACAAAGGTGTATGTAACGCTATCTTAATGTTCAACAGACAGAGAAATAACATCATTATATAATATATGAATCAGTTTAAAGCATTAACATATTCAGCTTTGGCGTTGGCTACACTGAGCCTCAGTTCGTGCAACGACTGGCTGACAGAAGAAACACCAGGAACAACAAAGGTGTCTGAATTCTTCACTTCATTGTCTACCGCCGAGGCCGTGGTAAACGCTGCTTACGTACCAATGACATGGGAGTTTGGTACAACCTACTACCCCGAATGGTATTTCGGCGACATCGTGTCAGACGATGCCCTCAAGGGCGGACAAGACATTAACGACGGTGCCGACCTGCGCGAGCTGGAAAACTTCAAAGCCAACTCGGATAACGAAATTCTTCTTCAGTATTATCGCGCACAGTGGCAAGGCATACAACGCGCCAACTTGGCCATCGACGAAATTCCTACCACACGTATAGAGACCGAAGGGGATGAGGCCGAAAAGCAAGCCAAATATCGCGACCGCTATCTGGGCGAGGCCTATTTCTTGCGCGGCTTCTACTACTTCCGCTTGGCACGTATGTTTGGCGGTATGCCTCTTATCGACTTCGTGGTGAAGAGTTCAAACGAGTGGGCACAAACACGCACCACAATGGACGAGACGCTCAACTTTGCCATCGAAGACTTTAAACGCGCCGAAAACCTGCTGTGGCTGAAAGACAAATACAGCGACGATGAGCTGGGTCGCGCCACAAAGGGTGCCGCACAGGCCATGCTGCTAAAGGCAAACCTCTACCGCGCCGACTATCAGCGTAACGCGGGCAACGAAACCGAGGCTCAGAAATACTTTGCCGAGGCAGCTAAGTGGGGCAAAGAGGTGATCAAGAGCAGACAATATTCGCTCTGGCCTAACTATTTCGACAATTTCCGTCTGGCAAACGAAAACGGACGCGAGAGTGTGTTTGAAATTCAATACGCCGAAGAGGCAACATCCGACTACGGTGGCGAGGGCTACACACGCGGAACCATGACCACCATCTTACAGCGTTCACGTTCGTCGGCTTTCGGCGAGGCTGGATGGGGCTACAACCGCCCCACACAGAACCTGTACAACGAATATGAGGCTGGCGATGCGCGTCGCGATGAGACTATACTCGTTCCTACCGATGAACAGATTGAAACCCCTGCACAAGAAATATACTGTGGCGACCGTATGCTGAACCGCAAATATGCCATGTATAACGATGGCACCAACGGTGGCATCTACAAGCTGGCACACGCCACACGTTCACCTAAGAATAACATACAGATACGTTATGCCGACGTGCTGCTGATGTATGCCGAGGCATGCTGCGAAAGTGGCGACCTGCCCAGCGCAAAGAGCGCACTGAAAGAGGTGCGCGACCGTGCGGGTTTGAGCCAGTTCCCCTACACCGCTGTGATACAGGGCCAAACCGTTACCTTTAACGATAACCAGGAAGATTTGCGCAAGGCCATTCGTCACGAGCGCCGCGTAGAGTTGGCTATGGAAGGCCACCGCTGGTTCGACCTCACCCGCTGGGGCATTGCCAAAGAAACGATGGATACCTACATGGCAGGCGAAACCGAAGAGGCCAAGGAGCTGTACGGCACCTTCCAGAAAGGTAAGCACGAGCTGTTCCCCATACCATCGAAGGAGATTGACCTTAGTGGCATAGAGCAGAACCCTAACTGGTAACACACATATAAAAAAATCATCGCTATTTATAAGTATCATACTTAACATAACGATATACGCTTTGCTTGCATTTGGTTCAGAACAGGAAGTGGGAGGCCGTGCGGTTTCCGCTTCCTGTCAAAACCAAAGCGCCGACAAAGCAAAACAGGAAAAAGATATTATTTTACAATAAACAATATTACTAATATTAAAAACAAAACAACTATGAAAAAATTTACTCTTTTGGCAGCATCGTGCTTCATGGCACTTGCAGCAGCAGCACAAACAAGTTATGTAACTCCCGCCACTGACTTAAATAGCGGTGACCGTACATTCGATTTCAATGGCACAACCAACTACGTTATTCTCTATGCTTCAGAAGACGAGGTTGACGCACTGGGCGAAACCAAAATTTTGAAGAACGAGAGCCCCACTGAACTTGACGGGGCACGCCCCGTTTACATCTGGGATAACACCTACACGGGTGGCGAAGGCGAAGGCTTCAACTCATTCGGTGGTTCAGGCTATATGAGCTTCGTAGTAGGCACAGTCGGATGGTCAGGACTGGGACACTGTGGCGTAGTTGACGCTACTAAAGAACTGGATGGCTTCGACCTCAGCATGCTGAAGAACGGTAAGTGGTATCTGCACATGGCTATGAAAGATGCTGGCTCTATTCACGCTACACACAACATTGCCGTAGGCCCCAACGCTTCTGGCTGCTTCGCCCTGGGCGAGACCAAGACCGATGCCAAATATGAATTGATTGGCGACTTTGATCGCGACGGCGAATGGTACAACATTGACATTCCCGTTGACGTCCTCGTTGACCTGGGCTTCGACCTTACAAATTGCACTGACAATTATGCTGGCAACGTGCTCACCATCCTCAGCGGTGGTGCTACAGGTGCTCAGCTCAACTACGACGCTGTATTCTTCTATCAGAAGGCAGCCGACGCTACTGGCATCAACCAGGTAAAAGCCGACAACAATAAGGTAAACGCCATCTACACCGTTAACGGCATGCAGGTGAAGGATATGAGCAAACCCGGTCTCTACATTCAGAAAACTGCTAACGGCGTTAAGAAGGTGTTGAAGAAATAATTTCTTTAGTTGACGAGTAGACGAATTGACAAGGAGACAAGGAGGCTTGCCTTGGCAAGAATTTGTCAACTAAGAACTAAAATAATAATAAAACCTTTCAAGAGCGGCATGCGCCGTGAAGGTGTGGCCGCTCTTACATTATAAACAAACCCCTAAACACCTCGCATCAATAAACAATAATATTTATTTATAGAATGATGAAACATCTATTCACTGGCATGGCAGCCATTGCCTTGGCATGTATGGCGATGGTGGCAGAAGCCCAACCCAAACAACGCAGCGAAAAGCGTGGCGTGGCTGAAGAACAGTTTACCTATGCTGAAGAGATTGACGCATTGGCTCCTGGCGTATGCTGGACATACAACTGGGGAACAGCGCCTAACAAATTGATAAAAGACCTCTTCGGAACGGGCGAAGGCAAGAAGATGGAGTATCTGCCCATGGCATGGAATAGAAACGCAAACCTCACCTCAATAAAGAAATATTATGATGAACACCCCGACTGTAAGTATCTGCTGGGATATAACGAACCCAACCTGGCCGACCAGTCGAACATCACACCGCAACAGGCCGCCGACGCGTGGCCAGATCTTGAAGCCATTGCCAACGAGTATAGCCTAAAGCTCGTCTCGCCGGCAATGAGCTACACGGGCTCAGCCATCAACGATGGCAAGATATGGCAGCCCTTTGAGTGGATGGACGAATTTATAAAGCTATATAAAGACAAGAACGGTCGTGAACCCAAGATGGACTATATCGCCATTCATACCTACATGAACGTTACGGCACCCACCCTGGCCTTCGTGCAACAGTGGATAGACAAATACAACAAACAGATATGGGTAACCGAATTTGCTGCGGGCGAAAACAACCCCGACTCGCTTACACAGGTGCGCGAAATGGTAAAAAAGGTTGAAGGCCTTGAGCGCAACCCAGGCGTGTTTCGCTATGCTTGGTTTAAGGGCACATCAGGATCGCGCATGGTAGACAAAAGCCCCTATTGGCGTTTGCTCTACAAGCCAAACCTTCGCACCCATCTGCCAGCAGCAGGCACCATGACGGGCCAAGGGGTGGTTTACACCTACATGTCGACCTTCGACAGCACCTATTATTATAAGCCCACCGAGCTAATCATGGCCAAAGACTATGTATCCAGCCACGGCATAACGCTTGAGGTGAGCGGCGACACGCTGCAAGGCGCCATCGCCACCCATCTATCAGTAGAGATAGGCAACACAAGCCGCACCGAGTATCTTATCGATGTGCCCGAGAACGACACCTACCTCTTCACTTTTCGCTATAGCGACCGCGCATCGGCCGCACGCCAACAGGTGCTGAAGCTGAAGATTGACGACAACGAAACGGGTAGCGTAACACTAACCTCAACAGGCGCCTATCGCGACACGAAAGAGGTGTATGCTACCACCACAACGCAGGTGCCCCTCACGGCTGGCAAACATCGCCTTACACTGGTAGGCTCGCAGCCCATCAATCACGCTCGCCTAACCTGGTTCAACTTTGTTTCGGCCACAGGCATCAACGAGATAAACAAGGCCCAAGCAAACAACATCATCAGCAAGCGCTACTTCACCCCACAAGGACAAGAGGTGGCACAAGCCCCACGCGGCCTCAGCATAGAGCGCACCCTTTATGCCAATGGCCAAACGGTGTGCCGCAAGATAATGACAAGGTAACAGAAGTAAGAATAACCCCAAAAGGTACCTAAATATTAAGAACATCTAAATTTTTCAAAAAACGACATCAACCATTAATCGTATGAAAAGGATTTGCACCTTTATGCTTTCGGCATTAGCATTGCCGTTAAGCCTTTCTGCACAGACTACCACGCCCCCCACAGGATATAAGATGGTGTGGAGCGACGAGTTTAACGGAACAAGCCTCGATACCAAGGTATGGAACATTGAGGAGAACGGAAACGGTGGAGGCAACCAAGAGTTGCAATACTATCGCAAGGAGAACGTGGCCGTAGCAAACGGCAACCTCGTGCTCACCGCACGTCGTGAAAACTATAACAACAAGCAGTTTACATCAGGACGTATCAACAGCCGCGACAAAGCCTACTTTAAACATGGCATCATTCAGGCACGCATCAAGTTTCCGAAGACAGCCAACGGCGTATGGCCTGCCTACTGGATGATGGGTAACGACTATGGCAAGCTGGGATGGCCCCGCTGTGGCGAGATAGACATTGTTGAAACAGGCAACGCCGAGGGCATTAAAAACGGCACACAAACCCGACACTTTGGCGCCACACTACACTGGGGAACCAGCGCTGGCGCTAACCACAAACAGTATGGCACCAGCTATCTGGCACCTGAGAACAACCCGCTGCAGAACGACGAGTATCACATCATCACCACCGAGTGGGACGGACAGTTCTTGTCGATGTATTACGACCTGCAAGACTTTACCGTGGCTGCCAAGAACAAGGCTCGCTTCTATAGCGCCACCATACCCGCCAGCACTAACAGCGCCGATATAGGCCACTACTTCCAGAAGCCCTTCTTCTTTATCTTTAACCTGGCTGTGGGCGGAAACTATACTGGCATATACAACGCTGGTGGCATAACAGCACTGCCCAACGCAGGCGACGAAGCCAAAATGTTTGTCGACTGGGTGCGCGTTTATCAAGACGAGGCCGATGCCGAAGCACAGTATAAAACACCCGATGGCGACAACACGGGCTCTAACCCCGGCACGCCCAGCACACCCGAAGCCCCCGACACCAAGACCGAATATGGCTACTGGGGCACAAAGGCGCTGGATGCCTCAGGCACCACCACCTTCGACTTTAAAAACTCTTACGACGCTGTGCTCATCAGCACCAGCATGGGGGTTACCAATGCTTTCTCAGAGAAAACCAAGGCCGACTATAATGTAGACGACACAAAACACTTTCTCTACATCTGGGAAAACACCTACAATGCCGAAGCATCAGAGGGCGTAAACTCGTTTGGCTTCGGCGAAGCCTTCAACCACTTCACCGTGGGAACAGTAGGATGGTCGGGACTGGGCTTTGCCTCTAATCAGAAAGGAGGAAAAGACCTGTCGATGATTGATGATGAGTATATCTTTCACATTGGCTTTCGCGGTACCTCTACCGATGGGCATACCAGCCACAAGGTTACTGTAGGCAATGCTGCCTTTACCGTAGGCAACAACAGCGTTGAGGGCGCAACCATCATTGGCGACTTCAAGCGCGATGGCACCTGGACCTACTTTGACATTCCTGTTACCATACTGAAAACATTGGCAGGAGGCGAGCTTTTCGATAACGCTGCCGACTATACTGGCAACGTAGTGGCCATACTGAGCGGCGGCACACAAGGTGCCGACCTACAGTTTGACAACATTTTCTTTTATAAAAACCCCAACGTAAAAAAGGGTGTGCCCACAGAGGATAACACCACTAAGATAGGCCAATATGCCACAAAGGCTCTGGAGGGCGGACAGAGCACCTTCGACCTTACCAATGTGAGCAAGGCCGTACTGATAGGTACCAGCAGCGGCATAACCGATGCCTTGACAGATGTTACCGTTAAGAACTATAACGTTGACGAGAAGACCAACTTCTTCTGGATATGGGACGGTGGCGACTATACCGGTCTGCCCTCAAACGGAAAGAACTCGTTTGGATGGGACGAGTCGTCTACCCGCCTTCAGGTTACTGGCAACAGCACATGGTGCGGTGCTGGTTATGCCTCACAGGGCACTGGCAAAGACCTCTCAATGATTGACGACACATGGTATCTGCACTTCGCCATGCGTGGCGACGATGCCCTCACCCACCCCTCACAAACCGTTACCGTAGGCAATGCCAAGTTTGTTATTGGCAATGCCACCTCAGGACAGCAAATCGTAGGCGACTACCGTCGCGATGGCGAATGGTACAACTTTGATATTCCTGTAGCAAAGCTGAAGCAGATGGGCGGTGGCACACTGTTTAACGATGCTGCCAACTTTATGGGCAACGTGTTTGCCGTGGCTACCACACACAACAAGGGCGCCGAGGTAAACTTTGACCAGGTGTTCTTCTACAGCAAGAAAGACGGTGGCGAGACCCCCGACATGCCTACCTACGTTACTGCGGCACTTAATGGCGAGGGCCAAAGCACCTTCGACGTTGAAAACACTGGCAACTATGTGCTCATTGGCACTACAGGAGGCGTAACTACCACACTGGCAAAAAAGGTAAAGGCCGACTATAACGTTGACGACGTAAACAGCGCTCTCTATATTTGGGAAGGCACCATGACAGCCAGCAACGAAAGCGGTGTCAACTCGTTCGGTTACGACGAGGGCGGCTATCCGGTTTACACCGTAGGCACCGTGGGCTGGTCAGGATTGGGTTACGCATCAAAGGCTAAAGGCAAGGATATGTCTATGCTCGACGACACCTACTATCTGCACCTGGGCATGAAGGCCACCACTAACGCTTCTTACCTTATCGCAGTGGGCAACGCAAAATTTGCTATTGGCGCTTCGGCCTTTGTCGATGGTGGCACAAGCTACGCTCCCCTTTGCGACTTCCCCCGCGATGGCAAATGGTACAACCTCGACATTCCCTACAGCGAGATTGAAGCTCGCGCCACAAAGGTGTTCGACAATCCTGAAGATGTTACAGGCAACGTGCTCTACTTCCTTGCAGGCGGAACAACAGGCACCAAGCTCACCTTCGACCAGATATTCTTCTACAACGATGGCAGCGTGCCCTCAGGCATCAACACCGTGAAGCAGAACAATGCCACCACTGGCAACAATCGCACCTACACCCTCAGCGGTGTTGAGGTGAAGGGCGACAACCTGCATAAAGGCATCTACATTCGCAACGGAAAGAAGATTATCGTAAGATAAACGTAATAACAAATCAGATAACATGTATGTTCGCTCCTCTCAACAGTGAAGACGAACATACATGTTTAAAAGCTAATAAGGGGTTTCCTTATAAAACCTATTTGCTATACGCATTACCTTTACACCACAAACAAGAAAGAATAATTACCAATCAATATTCTGTACAACAATTACTAATTAAAATCAATAAACCTATGAAACAAAAATTATTAACTTTATTCGTATTGCTTGTCTCTGCTATGACAGCCTTCGCTGATGACGCGACAGGTAGCGGAGTAGGAAGCGAGACTAAAAATGGTACAAACCCAGGTTCTAAAGGTGTAGCATATAGTTATACCTTCACAGAAGAAAACGGTTCTGTGACTATGACCGTGAAAGCCGATGGTACAGGCTGTACAGGCATACCTGCTGATGCCAGTGGAAAGACCTGCTATTTAGATTATACCTATGGACCAGAAAGAGCATATAATGACTCTCCGTCACACACATGGGACGATTTGGAAGCAGGAACCGTCATCAAAGTAAAACTTTGGTGGGCTGTAGCCTTTGGCCGCTCTGAAACAGGCGACAGCACAAACCCGTACATAACTTACACCGTCAAAGGTTCAAAAATAGATGACGATGAAGCACCTGTTATGACAAAGGCTGAGGCTATCTCTGTACGGGACAACAAGGCAACCCTTACGCTTTGCGCTACTGACAATCAAATGAGCACACTAACTTACACCATCAGGAACAGTGAGACCGTGCTAGCCACTGTAGATGGCAAGCCGGGTACAGATGTCACCTACGAACTTACAGGTCTTACACCTGAGACAGCCTATACACTTGCAGTGACCGCCAAGGACAAAGCGGGAAATGAATCTTCTGCTAAAGAACTGACATTCACCACCAAAAAAGGCTTTATTCTGACCGCTCCACAAAAGCCGACAATAGCGAGTGACGCCATTACCTTTATTTATGATGAGAATAAGGATGTGACATACACATTACCCAATTGGGGACAATCAGGACAAGCTGAAGTAATAAATGTCGAAGGGTCTCCAGTACTTCACCTTACCAATTTCAACTATCGAGGAATGGAATTTGCAGATCAGGACATGAAAGAAATGAATATGGTTCACATGGATATTCTTGCCCATAAGATAACTAGAGACATCCGTTTCAATCCGATATTCCGTGGTCCTAAAGAGCAGCCATACACCATTATGACACCTACCGACCCTATTGACCAATGGAAATCGGTAGACATTCCTCTTGCTGCTTTCGACAACATGGATTTCACGCAGGAAAAAGTGTTCCAGTTTAAATTTGACCATAATGATAATAATGGTGTCACCGATGAGGTATACATCACTAACCTCTATTTCTACAACAACGGACAAGCTGACGGAATGACCATCACCACAGAAAATCAGGTATCTACGGTTTTGGGCGATATCACTGCTGCAGACGTCGACAAGATAAATACGGCTAACGCTATGGCCATTGATTTGACCAAAGTCAGAACAATTGCAGCAGGCGTAAACATCACACCATTGCACGAGAACGCAATCATCATTGTGAAAGGTACAGCTAACGACAACACACCAAACAGCAAATATGATGCTATCAAGGACATGAAGAATGTCGTTGTGCTTGGCATCGATGGCTGGTATCGTCCCGTTAACAAGTTGGTGATGACCGACATTCCTGGTGAACCTCTGTGGAAAGGCGAAGGCATCAATAAAGAGTGGATCAGCACTGAAAAAATAGGCTGGAAGTTAACCCGCACCATTAAAGCAGGCGATCATGCTTCAATATGCCTTCCCAGTGGATACGCTATTAAACCCATTCCTGACGGTCTAAGTGTATGGCAGCCTACATCATATAACGAAGAAACAGGTATCACCTTTAACAAAAAAGCTGATGAAATCAACAGCAATTTCCCCTTGGTGATACGTAACACAACCGACAAAGACATTGAATTAGCCATCAGCAATGAAGGCAACATCAACTTCAAAAATCTAATAGCCGATACAGCAAAGAAATATCAATTAGGCTCATCTGAAGGCACATCTGTTTGGTTCTGTGGCAACTTCGAAGAGGCACTCGAAACCGATGGCACACAGTGGATTATCAAAAACGAAGGTATTCATGCTTCTATCGTAAAGGCTGATGGCGTTAAGATTTCTCCGTTCCGTGCTTACTTCACAGGTATACCTGAAGGCGCTTCAGCAAAACTGAACTTCGATGACGAGGAAACTACTGGCATTACCAACGTAAACGCTGCAGAAAGCAACGACGACACCCTTTACAATCTCGCTGGTCAGAAGGTGAACGCTGCATACAAAGGCATCGTTATCAAGAACGGCAAGAAGTATCTTGTAAAATAAGCACACATTGTTTAACCCACTAATAAACAAACGATATGGAAAAGAAACAATATATAGCCCCCGAGGTTAGCGTTACGGTTATTGAAAGCATGGCTATCATGGCTGGCTCGCTTAATTCTGGATACACAACCGGCACCCTAACTATCGGCACAGGAACCGAGACAAGTGGATGGGCCAGTGGTAAACACTACGACGTATGGGCCGATGATGAAGAGCAATAATCATCTACCATAAAACCATAGAAAATAACAATCGCATTGTAGGAAACGAAAACCTACAATGCGATTTTTTTTGTTATTCAGTATTACGGGTCAAAATACCCCATCACTATCTATAAAGGAAGAAGTGGGCATTGCGGCCGTTGCAGAAACGGGTTACGAGGTCGATGATAAGTTGGGCAGTGGCTTGCACGTCGTGCTCATTGCCGTCGTATCCGTTCACCAAGGCCACGAGGTGGCGCGTGCCCAACGTCATCTTGGTGCGTTCGTTATCGCTGGTAGGCGTCCCTACCCCACCCGTGGCGTCACGATATACGGGCAACCCCGCAATGTTTAGCATGCCACGGCCTATGCCCTCATAGGGTTCGCCCTCGCGCCCTACGCCCAAGGTCAGCGTGTCGCCATCAAACTTATCGGCATCAAAGCCACCAATGCTGTAGCCATAGGTAATGCTGGCAAGGTTGATAAGGTCAACCAGCGTATCAATCTGATACAGCTGTTTGCCCTGCAACATACGACGTATCAGCGCCTCTGACGACGGGCGATAGCGCGACGGATCCTTACCGCACGCCTTATATACGCTGCGTGTGGCTGCAATGGCACTAATATCTTTTACCGTTTGCGTGGTGAAGAGCTGCCTAAACTGTTCGCCCTGTCGGTCAATCACCTTCCACAGTTCTTCCGAGTAAGGCGAGTTCTCTACCTCGGCCTCTACACAGGCGCCCACAAAGCGTGGGCACACATTTTCAATTTGTTGTTCTACTATTATTTTCATGTTTTTCTTTTTTTTCTATTTCAACAACCTCTTTTTACCGTTCACCACCACAATGCCTTTTTGCTGTTTCGTGGTGAACAGACGTCGGCCCATCAAATCGTAAGCAATGTTTGAGCGAGCCCCTTGGCTCAACGATGTAGCGCCCAACGCATCAGGCGCATCAATGCCCGATGTGGCTGGTAAGAAGACACACTGTGCCGACTCGATGGGCAGACCGAAGACAAAGTAGGCGCGTGTGGCATTCACCTTTCCCTCGCCGTTAGGCACAGCAAAGCGAGTGCCGTCAGAACGTAAGAAGCGATAATCGGTTCCTTGCAGACGTGTGGGCGCATAGATGCCTTGAAAAACAAACTCGTTGTCATCAGCCATCTTCAGCTTCACAGGCACAGGCTGTGCCGACGCTATCTGCTTGTTCTCAAACACACACTGCTCTACCTCGCGGGCCATGCGCACCAAGTACGGATACCCTGCCAACGTAGTGGTAACGGGTCGGAAGCCTAACGTCAGCGCGCCATCAGCCTCTTTCGTCACGGCATAAAACTCGGCCACCTCGGCCCCGCCCATCACCTCTTTTATATCTTGAGCCGTAAGGTTGAAAGGCAAGCATAACGTATGCCAACCGCCATCGGCCACAAACTGTCGTTTCAGTGTAACACGTTGCACCGTCGCACCCTTGGCTTGTGTGATAACAGGTGTGAGGCCAGTGCCATCATCGGCCAAGGTTAAGGAAGGAATGATACGTGTGCGACGATATATTTGAAGAGAGTCGACACTGGTAAGCGTTGCATAACAATTAAAAACCTTTGATGTGTGTGAGAAACGCATCACCATATTTTTTGCAAGAGGGCCTGTAAAGTTTATGCAAGCATTACCTGAAGCCGCCTCTATTGAAATCTTAGCTAAAGCATACTCATTCATCTTCGAGGTGGTTTTCAGTTGTGTCGAACTGGTTCCTGTAGCACACAACCATTGGTTTTCCCCCACGCCCAAAGCCCATGTATCGTCGTGCTTCTTCAGCGTTATCAGCTGCACCTCCTCGTTAGGCGTTAATTGTTCATCAACAATCTCTACCTTCACGCCTTGTCTATTATTTGCATTTTGTTGCTTTCCCAGTGCATAGCCATAGCCAGCGTTAGCAATCACCACCACGTCGCCATCTTCCAGCGTTGCAGCATCGTGCACACAGGTATAGGT
>CAKQFW010000016.1 GCA_934230965.1 uncultured Prevotella sp. | reverse complement strand
ATTTGCAAAGGCGAAGGTCTGCATGACAATAAAGATGAATACAGGGCATTGCGTGACAGCATGGTGGATTTGTTTCAAGAAGGAATGGTGCACGAAGACACAGCATTGGTCATGCAGTCGTGGAGCATATCGGAGCATCTGCTCGCTGTGGACAATGACCATGCGGCACAGTGTTATTATCACCGTGCTATACTTTTGGGATGGCTCGGACGGATGAAAGAAGCCAGGGAAAACAAATGGCTTGAAATACAACATCTTCCAAACAGCAACCCCGACAGGCTTGTGTATATGTCAAAAAAATATACAATCGAGCACAATGGAGACAGCGCGAAATATTACATAACAAGATTGCTCGACTTTTGCGACAATAACAAGCACTGCAAACAAGACTATCGTGATTATTTAAGAATAATAGCCGTGTCGCTTGCCGACGGCCCGAGCAAAGGCAAGGTTCTTCTTCACAAGCTGCTGAGGGCAAACCCGCGCAATGACCTCTTGCATGAATTGCAAAAGAACTGGAAGGCATTTGTTGAGTCTCTGTCACAGGACGTGTGATGCACTGGCAAACTGTGTTTCGGCACTGAAGAACGATGATTTTATATTTATTCCACAATGAGGAGATGGGCATTGTATGGCTCAGATAATATTGTTGTGTTTTTAACTATTTAATAATATATTATTGCGAGTATTTATTTTTATCTAAACGGATGCGCCCTCCAAGTAGGACGGTGGCCTCCGCGCCCCGTCCTCCAGCACCCAGCATTTCTAAATAGATAACCTCACATATTTATTGCCCATTTCTAACGTCGGGAGGACGGGGCACAGAGACCACCGTCCTACTTGGATAATTCATGGATTAATTCGTGGATAATTCATGGAAATTCGTGTTCAAGAAAGCGCCACATATCAAACAAAATATTGGTATGTGGCGCTTTTACGTGTTATTATAATAGACGACAGAATCATGAAAAACTGTTTAACGCACCTATAAAACGAAAAATATTGCTAACTTTGTTGCTTGTAAACAATAATCCCCAAATTATCCCCAGAAAGATGAAAAAGCTATTACTCTTGCTCTCACTCTTTGCCCTACCCCATCTCGGTATCTTGGCACAACTGCAGTATTATGAAGCCTCTCAGTTTCAGCTCATTGGGCATCCTAAAGTGGCCTCTGAGCGACTCTATACCCGACTGCCCGACTCGCTGAAAGGAAAAATACGCGAGCAGCTGTGGCATTTGGGACAAAACTCGGCGGGCATGGCCATACGCTTCCGCTCAAACGCCTCAACGATAGGGGCACGCTGGAAAAACATGTCGGTGTTTAACATGAACCACATGACGCCCACTGGCATACGCGGCCTCGACCTCTATTGCCTACAAGACGATGGCACCTGGACCTTTGTGAACAGCGCACGCCCCCGCGAGCAGCTCACCACCACCGCCACCATTATCAACAATATGACGAGCAAGCCTCGCGAATATATGCTGTATCTGCCTCTGTATGAAGGCATCGACTCGCTGGCCCTCGGCATCAACCCTGGCGCCACCATCGAGGCTCCGCAGCAACCGCTACCTCGTACCGATAAGCCCATTGTGTGGTATGGCACCAGCATTACGCAAGGCGGATGCGCCAATCGCCCTGGCATGGCGGCCACCAATATTGTAGAGCGCAAACTAAACCGCGAGGTCATCAACCTTGGTTTCAGCGGAAATGGTAGGCTCGACACCGAGGTGGCTCGCGTGATGGCAAACCTTGATGCAGGCCTGTTTATCCTGGATATGCTGCCTAACGTTACGGCCGAAGAGCTTAGCGAACGCTTCGAACCCTTCTACACCATCCTACGTAAGGCACACCCCACCACCCCCATTCTGGTGGTTGAGACGCCCGATTTCCCCCACAAACGTTTCGACACCAAGATATGTAAGACGGTGAACGACAAAGATGCTACACTGAAAACCATCTACGAAAAGTGGCGCAAAAAGGGCGACCGCAACCTCTTTTTCGTGCCCACAGCAGGCATGATAGGCAGCGACCACGAGGGCACCGTCGACGCCATCCACTTCACCGACTTGGGCTTTGAGCGCTGCGCTAACCACATGCTACCTTATATCAAGAAGCATCTGAAGCGATAAGTTTGCCTTTATCAAAATGAGAAAGGAAAGGAAAAATATGAAATAATATTTGCGTTAGTCGGGCTGTTTTGTTAAATTTGCAGTACAACATCCTTATCTAACGCAAATATTTTTGCATTAAGTATGAAAATCGACCGTATTATTATAGAAGGAATTGCTAACATTGGCCATGCTCAATTAGAGTTTGGCGCTATGAATGTGCTCATTGCCCCCAATGGTTATGGTAAGAGCAATATGCTTAAAGCCATTGCTTTTGGTTTACAATTTATAACCGTGGGCGAAACCAAAAGGCGACAAATGCTTAGTAGCAGTTTTCTTCCCATCAATGTTTCTATTTTAAGAAACGATTTTTCGATAGAATTTTTTGGATCCTTAGAAGTAGATGGCGAAGAAAAACTGTTTCAGTATGGGTATAAAGCCCAATGGGCAACGACCCAGGCCGAAGGCAAAGTGCTGAAAGAATGGCTGGGTATAAAAGAAGCACCCGAACGCCGCTTTAGGCAGTTGATAAACAGAAACGATACCCTAAATTGTTTAATTACGCCCTCGGCTAAGGGGCGATGTACAAAGGCCTACGAGGTAACGTCATTGCAATTAGCCTTGCCCCTAATAGCCACAACAACCAGCATGTTCTTTCACGATATTGCAAAGCAGATAAGCAACATTGCCATACCCAATATCAACACGCTGGATAATCCTGAAACATATTTCTCGCCCGATGGAAATCGAGGTATCGAGATACTGGGCGGACGAAACTTGAGCCAGTATTTGTATGATTTAAAACAGACCGACGAGCAACATTATGCCATACTGACCGATGGATTGATGCAGCTTATTCCGAGCATAAGCGAGTTTTCGGCCGAGGCCATCACCTTGGCCGATGGGCAAAGCAAGCTATACGATGTACGCGTGAAAGAAAAATATAACGCTATGGCTACAAGCATACGCCAACTGTCAAGCGGAAGCAAGCGCATAATATTTCTGTTCACCTTGTGCATAGCTGCACAGAAACAGAATATACCTATGATTATGATGGAGGAGCCCGAAAACTCGGTACACCCCCGACTTATGGAAAACCTTATCAATACATTGCAGACCTATGCGTCAGACACGAAGATATTGATGACGAGCCACTCGCCATACCTCATGCGCTATATGCAGCCTGAACAAATGTATTTTGGCTTGCCAAAAAACGATGGGCTGGCTCATTTTGCAAAAATCAATCCTGCAAAGCAAAGATTTCTCTACCGCTATGCCGCTGATATGGAACTGACCTTCGGCGAGTTTATGTTCGACTTTATGCTTGACATAGAGAACGACACTGAAAAGATAAATACCTTTTTTGAATAGTAAGACATGGTGAAAGGTAAAAAAAACGGAAACAGTCATGTTGTATTATTCGTTGAAGGCGATACTGACGAGCTCTTCTTTAAAGCGCTGATTGAGCATTATAGGCAAAAGAGCAAAAAGCAATTATTGCCATGCAGTATTTGCAACTTAAAAGGCGTTACAAGATATACCAGCAAGTTGCTGGCAAAACTTAAAAACGAGTATCTGCCCGATGCCCGACACAAAGCGTTTAACATACAAACGGTGTGCTGCTCGTATGATACCGACGTTTTTGAGGTAAAACATCCGCTAATGGTCGACTGGAAGGTGCTTGAAAAGAAAGTAAAGAAACTGGGTGTAGAACATTTTGTGCAGATAGGTGTGAAAAGCGCTATCGAAGATTGGATACTTGATGATATAGAAAGTATATGCGCGTTTCTAAAAATAAAGACGGTGCCAAAAGTATTAAAAGGAAGTGATGGATTTTCAAAACTCGCCGACCTCTACGCCAAGGCTCATCGAACTTATCAAAAGGGATACGCCACAAAAGAATTAATTGCAACCCTTAATATGGGTAATATTGTGAAGAAGAGAAAAGATGCCCTTGTGCAACTTGAGGGCGTACTGGGTGTAGAGTAACGCCCCTGCCCTGAAAAAAGCCCAAAGCACTGGGCGAAGTGAAAACTGAATATGAAAAAAATAACTTTACTATTATTTGCATTATGCCTTTGTGCGGCATCAAAAGCACAAACCAGCCGTAGGGTGATAGAAAAGACGGCAAACGCGGCCATCGACCAGATAACACTGACGGGGCTCGCACCAAAAGAAGAACTGATAAACAAGTTGGCAGCCGATGCCGACCTCAGCGTCGATATGCTCAGCCGTATGGGCGAGCCCGACGACCTCAGACAGTCGAAGGCCTGCATACGCCTCATCGACGACATCACGGCCTACTGTCAAACCACCACGGGGCAGCGCTATGTTGACCTGGTGCGCAACGGCCTAAAAAAGGCCATCGACCGTAACGACGACCTCGACCTGCGCCTACACCTGCTCGACAACCTGAAGACGGTGGCAAAACCCGCCGATGCCGAGCACATAGCCATGTATCTTGCCGACCCCAACATGGCCGCGGCCGCCTTTCGCCTGCTGAAAGAGATGCCCAGCATTGATGGCACGCTGGCCACGCTGGCACAGAACGCTACTGATAAGGCAGAGGCCGACAATATAAATAAGGTGATAAAGGCGCGCGAAGGAAAGGCCGTCGATGCTCCTAAGGAGAAGGCTCGCCCCAAACCCTCGGCACTGCCCTTCTGGACCACCAGCCTTGACAGAGCCGTTGAGCATATGCGCGCTGGCCGCAACGACTTGGCCGACGAGGTGATGCGCAACGAGCCCGCCCCCAAGGCTATGCAGCGCTTGCTCGACATGGCGGCAAAGCTGGAAGTGGGTGCCGACCGCGATGCCCTCTTGGCACGCTATGTGACGATGGCCGAAAGTTGCGATGCCACAGCAGGCGAGCGCTACCTGTTGCTGCGACGCGCCGACGAGTTGATGCCTGGCAACGAACTTCGCCAAAAAATTATTATCGACCTCGGCCACACGCACACAATTCAGGCCCTGGCCTACATACGTCAGTATTACGACAAGAAGCCCTTGGCCGACGCCGTGGCCGTGGCTACACGCAACATCATAGCTCATGCCCCTCAAGCCAATGGTGGCCGCTATGTATATAATATGTTGCACGCCGCCAAGCAGTCGTTCATCAACCATTACGACGAGCAGGGGGTAGGCATGGCCATCGACGATGTGCTCAACGCCCTTGACCACTGCCGCGCCGATGGCGGTTATAACTTATCCTTCAGTGCCCCCACCAAGATGGGCAAACGTGGCTACTGGAATATATATGACGAGATGGCCAACTTTGACATGGTGTTTGACTGGATGGCCGAGGGCTCTCTCATGGTGCAGATACACTCTACACCTGTCATCACGCTCGACAGCAAACAAGGTGCTCGCATTGCAGGCAAGAGTCAGTGGCACAACATTGGCACACAAGCGCCGTGGCGCACGGCCCACCTGTTTGTGCGCGACAATAAACTAACGCTGGTAGTAAACGGCCATGAGATATGTGCCGACGCGCCGCTGCAAAATGCTGACACCCAACAAGCCGCGCCCACCCGTGGCATTGTGGCCTTTAATGCCGACGACCAAGGCGCCACCGTGCGACAGGTGTGCATCAAGAAAATAAAGTAATACTACCTATATGAAACGAACCCAAATTCTCACTACTGCCATCTCGGCACTGGCATGGCTGAGCACAACAAACACCACAGCACAGTTTGCACGAGTGTGCCCCGTGCCGCAACAGGTTGAAACCTCGGTTGCGGCAATGGTAAACCAGCCCACACAGTGGGCCTTGCGCTGCGACAAGCAACGCCTCAGCTCGGCAGCCCTCAAGGCGCTCACCGAGGGCACCACACACATTGCACAAAACAAGAAGGCACCCTTCACCGTCACCTTGGGCGTGGTGGGCGACCGCTGCCTAAAGGCGCTTGACAAACCCACTGCACTGAAAGCCGAAGGCTATCAGCTAAAGGTGAACGAAAAGGGCATCGTGATTATAGGCGCCGACGAGCGCGGCCTCTACTATGGCGTGCAAACCTTGCTGCAGAGCATGGAAGGCGGAAAAATGCAGTATGGCACCGTGACCGACTGGCCCGACACCCCTGTGCGTGGCACCGTAGAGGGCTTTTATGGCACACCGTGGAGCCATGAGGCACGACTCAGCCAGATAGCCTTCTATGGCCGACATAAGATGAACACCTATATCTATGGCCCCAAAGACGACTTGTACCACCGACGCTTCTGGCGTAAGCCTTATCCTAAGGCCGAGGCCGAACGCATACAGCAACTATGCAATTATGCCAAGGCGCACGCCGTCGACTTTTGTTGGGCCATTCATCCTGGCGTAGATATTCGTTGGGATAAGGCCGACCGCGACTCGCTGGTGGCTAAGTTGGAAGATATGTATGCACTGGGGGTGCGCTCGTTTGCTGTGTTTTTCGACGATATTACGGGCGAAGGCACACGCCCCGACCGACAGGCTCAGTTGCTAAACGATGTAGAGCACAACTTCAGAAAGAAGCACAACGATGTAGCACCACTGGTGATGTGCCCCACCATCTATAACCGTTCGTGGACCGATAGCAACGACACCTATCTGCGCGCCTTAGGAAAAGACCTTGACCCCGACATACAGGTAATGTGGACGGGCAACGCTGTGGTGGCCGACATCGACCTCGAAACCATGCAATGGATTAACAGCCGCATTGGCCGAAACGCTTACATCTGGTGGAACTATCCTGTGAGCGACTATGTGCGAGAGCGCATCTTGCTGGGCCCCGTTTATGGCAACGGTACCGACATTGCCCCCTTGCTCTCAGGCTTTGTGTCGAACCCTATGGAGCATGCCGAGGCATCGAAGATAGCGCTCTACGGTGTGGCCGACTATACATGGAACATGAAGGCATATCGCCCTTACGAAAACTGGCTTCAGGCCACCCACGAGGTGCTGCCCGCCCATACCGATGCCTTGCGCACCTTTTCCCTGTATAACAAAGACTTAGGACAAAACGGGCACGGATACCGACGGGCCGAGGGCGACGAGATGACGATCGAGGCACAACGGGCGCTACAAGGCGACATCGTAGCCATTGAGAGTCTGGCCGACCGCTGCACCACCTTGCGTCAGGCCTGCGACACCTTGCTGGCCGACACCACAAAACCCGCCTTAGCTCGCGAGTTGCGCCCATGGTTGCTGTACACGCAATGCTTGGCCGATTATGGCACCGCTGTGTGCAATATGGCTAAGATGACAGCCAAGGAAAAGACTGCGAACGCCGCCACACAAGCGCAAACCGATGCCTTTACACAGGCTTACGCCCAGGCTCGCAAGGCCCTCGACACTATGCAACAGATGCAAACCTCTAACGTGCGTCATGCCTTGCAGCCAGGCATCAGAGTAGGCACGCGCGTGCTGCTGCCCACCCTGAACGACCTGTTTACCAAGGCTACCACCGAGGGCAACCGCCGCTATCACACTCGGCTCGACAGCATGGCCATGGCCGCCCCCTACGAGCTCACCAGCACCGTAGAGCAGTTGGCCTCACAGCCCGTAACCATGGTGGGCGACAAGGTGAGCGTAGCCGATGCCAACGAGGTGATACACTGGGCAGCCGATGCCTCACTCACCCTGGCTACCGACCGCAATGTCATCTTCTCGGCCTTCGGCCTTGACGTGCAGGTGCCCAATGTGGCTTCGGCCTTTAAGTTGCAGCTCTTCACCAATGGAAAGTGGCGCGACGTGCCCCTGGTACAGAGCAGCGAAGCTCCGTTTACACTCAGCGCTCCCACCATTGGCTCGGCCAAAGCATCGCGCATAAAGCTCACCAATGTGTCGGGCCAACAGCTCGACGTGTTCTTCAAAAACTTTAGCTTGTCGGCACAATAAGCCTACTTGTCATACGCTGCCATAACGTCTGTTACAGTTGTACAAGCCCGTTTGGCTGTAACAGGCGTAAACCAAAAACAACGGTTTTCGGCACGATTATGGTGGGTGGATGAAAAAAAAGGAGTAACTTTGCATGAAAATGTCTGTATGACATATTTATATTAATAATAGGCATAACAAATAGGCACAATACGCACGCATGCAATCAACAAACAAGACCGACGCTTTACTGGCCAACATACGCAATGGCGCACAGATGACAATGACCGAGAAACTGCAGCTCATTGTCAGCCTAAGTGTACCATCAATATTGGCACAGATAACCAGCGTGCTCATGTTCTTTATTGATGCGGCTATGGTGGGACATCTTGGCGCTGAGGCTTCGGCATCAATCGGACTGATGGAGAGCACCACATGGCTGATGGGTAGCATCACCAATGCTGCCGCCATGGGCTTCTCGGTACAGGTGGCACACTATATTGGCGGCAACGACTTTGTGAAGGCGCGCGCCGTGTTCAGGCATGGCATTGTGGGCACAGCCATCGTGAGCTGTAGCATCTCTATCATTGGCCTCATCATCTATCCGTATCTGCCTTACTGGCTGGGTGGTGGCGCCGATATTGCTCGCAACGCCTCGCTCTATTTTCTTATCTTTGCCCTCACGGTGCCCGCCTTTCAGTTTTCGGGTCTGTGTGGCAATATGCTGAAATGTGCTGGAAACATGCGCGTGCCCAGCATTGTTAGTGTGCTGGTGTGTGTGCTCGACGTGCTGTTCAACGCCTTCTTTATCTACTTTATGAAATGGGGTGTGATGGGTGCTGCCTTGGGTACATCGCTGGCCATCATCTCGGGTGCCACTATTCAGGGCTATTATGCCTTGATGCGCAGCAAGATATTGGCTTTAGGACAAGATACTGGGGGCTGGAACCTGGTGGGCAACTATATACGTCATGCCTTAAAGATAGGCACACCCATGGCTATGCAGTCGGTGTTTATGAATGGTGCGCAGATTGTGAGCACCATGATTGTGGCTCCGCTGGGCAATGTGGCCATCGCTGCCAACACGTTTGCCATCACAGCCGAGAGCCTATGTTATATGCCGGGCTACGGCATTGGCGATGCTGCCACCACGCTGGTGGGACAGAGCCGAGGGGCTGGCAGGCGCGACATGTGTCGCAGCTTTGCCCACATTACCGTAACGCTGGGCATGGTGGTGATGGCGGTTATGGGCCTTGTTATGTATGTCTTTGCCCCCGAACTGATGTCGCTACTCACACCACTTGACGAGATACGGCAGTTGGGCATCACCTGTTTGCGCATCGAGGCTTGGGCCGAACCTATGTTTGCAGCCTCTATCGTTACCTATTGTGTGTGCGTGGGCGCTGGCGATACGTTGCGTCCCATGCTTCTCAATTTGCTATCAATGTGGTGTGTGCGCCTCTCGCTGGCTGCCTTGCTGGCTCCGCAATATGGCTTGCGCGGCGTGTGGGTAGCCATGGCCATCGAACTAACATTCCGTGGCATCATGTTCCTCATTCGGCTGTTGCGTGGCCGATGGATGGATCATGGCACCGTGCTTGCTACAACAAAGAAATAATAAAAACAATGATATGCTAAACCTTGCACAATATTTTCCTATCACCGACCCCACACTGGTATTTCTGGTGGTGCTGGTAATTATCTTGCTGGCACCTATTATCATGGGTAAGTTGCGCATACCACACATCATAGGCATGGTGCTGGCAGGCGTAGCGGTAGGACAGTATGGCTTTAATATTTTAGAGCGCGACAACTCGTTTGAGCTGTTTGGCAAGGTGGGCCTTTATTATATTATGTTCTTGGCAGCGCTGGAGATGGACATTGAAGGGGTGCGAAAGAACCTCTTGCGCTTTGGCATCTTCGGTGTGCTCACCTGTTTTGTGCCCTTGCTGCTCACTTATTCTATGGCTTTCTGGGTTTTGCATTATTCACACGAAGCCTCTATGTTACTGGGCTGCATCATGGCCTCAAACACCCTTATTGCTTATCCTATCGTGAGCCGATACGGCCTACAACGCAAGCCCAGTGTGGCGCTGAGTGTGGGCTCGTCGATGTTGTCGTTGCTCATGGCGCTGGTTATGTTGGCGGCCTTGGTGGCAGCTAATAATGGCGACACGGGAGTCGACTTTTGGCTTTTATTCGTGGGCAAGTTTGTGGGCTATTGTGTCTTGATGGCCTTGGTTATTCCTCGCTTGGCGCGCTGGTTCTTGCGCCGCTATAGCGATGCCGTGATGCAGTTTATCTTTGTGCTGGCCATGCTGTTTATGAGTGCTGCCATGAGCGAGATGATAGGCGTTGAGGGCATCTTCGGTGCCTTCTTGGCGGGTATCATCATGAACCGCTACATACCGCACCTCTCGCCACTGATGAACCGTATCGAGTTTATCGGCAACGCCTTGTTTATCCCTTACTTCCTTATTGGCGTAGGCATGCTTATCAATGTGCGCCTGATGTTTGCTGGAGGCTCTATCCTTGGGGTGCTGGCCGTCATCGTGGTGTTTGGCACCTTGGGTAAAGCCGTGGCCGCCTACCTGTCGTGCTGGATGTTTCGTTTGCCTCCCTCATCGGGTAAAATGATGTTTGGCCTAACCTCGGCCCATGCCGCAGGCGCCATTGCTATGGTGATGGTGGGCATGCGCATGAAGATGCCCAACGGCGCATACCTTGTTGACGATGAGATACTGAACGCTGTGGTGATGATGATATTGTTTACGTGCATCATCTCGACCATCGTTACCGAACAGTCGGCACAGCAGATAACACTGCGCGATAAGGAGCTGCCACAAGAGAATGAAAAGGATGATGAGAAGATACTTATCCCGATGAAATATCCCGAGTATGCTACCCGACTGGTAAACCTCGCCCTGATGATGCGCAATCACAAGTTGGGGCGTAGCCTTGTGGGCCTGTCGGTGGTGTATGACGACGACGAGATGCTACGTAACCAAGAGGCAGGACAACGCCTGCTGGAACGTATGCAGCAATATGCTGCTGCCGCTGATGTGAAGATGCAAACACAGGTGCGCGTAGCAGCTAATATTGCTAACGGCATCAAGCATGCCTTTAAAGAGTTTCGTGCGTCAGAAATTATCATCGGTATGCACATGCATAAAGAGGTGTCGGCAAAATTCTGGGGCGAGTTTCATCAGAGTCTGTTCAATGGCCTAAACCGCCAAATAGTGATGGCCCGACTAAAGCAACCCCTCAGCACCATACGTCGAATAGAGGTGGCGGTGCCCTCACGAGCGCAGTTTGAACCAGGCTTCTATCGCTGGCTTGAGCGCATTGCTCGCCTGTCTGTAAACCTCGAGTGCCGCACCGTGTTCCACGGACGTAGCGACACGCTGGCGCTCATCAACAACTATCTTAATAACCGACATCGCGAGATGCGCGTTGAATATCAGCAGATGAACCACTGGAACGAGATGCCACGATTGGCCGAGTCGATATCTGAAGACCATCTGTTCATCGTCATTGCTGCACGTAAGGGCACAGTGTCGTATAAGAACGCGCTAGAACATCTGCCTGAAGAAATTAAGGAGCATTTCTCGGGAAAGAACCTTATCATCGTCTTCCCCGACCAGCATGGCGACCCCATGGACGAGATGACCTTCGCACAACCGCAACATCAAGAGGAACGCAGCGCATACGCTATCGTACGCGAATGGTTGCATAACCATCTATCAAAATTATATAGAAAATGATTGACATTAAAAATATCACAAAGAGTTTTGGCTCGCTGCAGGTGCTGAAAGGCATTGACCTGCATGTTGACAAAGGCGAGGTGGTGAGCATCGTGGGCCCCAGCGGCGCTGGAAAGACCACGTTGCTACAGATAATTGGTACACTGGATAAGGCCGATGGCGGACAAATTGTTATCGACGGAACCGATGTGAGCACGCTGAAGGGAAAGGCGCTGAGCTGCTTCAGAAACGAAAAGATAGGCTTCGTGTTCCAGTTTCATCAGTTGCTGCCCGAGTTTTCGGCATTAGAAAACATCATGATACCCGCCTTCATAGCGGGAAAAGGACGGGCTGAAGCAAAAGAACGGGCGCTGCAGTTGCTCGACTTTATGGGCCTTACTGACCGTGCACAGCACAAACCAGCCGAACTGTCGGGTGGTGAGAAACAGCGTGTGGCCGTGGCACGAGCACTGATGAACCATCCTGCCGTGATATTGGCCGATGAGCCCAGCGGTAGCCTCGACTCGAAAAACAAGGCCGAGCTGCACCAGCTGTTCTTCGACCTTCGCGATCGCTTCGGCCAAACCTTCGTCATCGTGACACACGACGACCATCTGGCCTCTATCACCGACCGCACCATTCACCTTTGCGATGGAAAAGTGGTAGAGGAAAGTGAGGAAAATGAGAGCACTCGTCAACTAACAAACTAATAAATTATGGCAAAAATACAATTAGGCGACTACAACCGACTGAAAATAGTGAAGCGCGTCGACTTCGGACTTTATCTCGATGGTGGACGTGAGGGCGAGATACTGTTGCCCAAACGTTATGTGCCCGAAGGGGTAAACGTGGGCGACGAGATTGAAGTTTTTCTCTATCTCGACCAAGACGAACGACTGGTGGCTACCACCGAGACACCACTGGCAAAGGTAGGCGACTTTGCTTACCTTGAGGTGGCATGGGTGAACGAATATGGCGCGTTCTTAAAGTGGGGCTTGATGAAAGACCTGTTCTGCCCCTTCCGCGAACAAAAGATGCGCATGGAGCAAGGACGTAGCTACATTGTGCATGTGCATATTGATGAAGAAAGCTACCGCATCGTAGCATCGGCAAAGGTAGAACGCTATCTGGCACAAGGACGCCCCGAGGTGAAACGCTACTCGAAGGCCGACCTGCTGGTATGGCAGAAGACTGACCTGGGTTTCAAGGTGATTGTAAACAACCGATATGCCGGACTGGTGTACGACGACCAGGTGTTCTGCCCCCTACACACAGGCGACCGCGTTGAGGGCTACATTGATAATATTCGTCTTGATGGCAAACTCGACATCACACTGCAACCTACGGGCCGCCGACAGACGCTCGACTTTGCCGATACCTTGCTGCAATATCTGCAAGAACATGGTGGCACGTGCCCCTTTGGCGATAAGAGCGAGGCCGAAGATATTAAACGCGAGTTTCATGTCAGCAAAAAGGTGTTTAAGCGTGCGGTGGGCGACTTGTATAAAAAACATCTCATCAGCATTGCCGACTTGCATATACAGCTGCTTGAAAAGGCTGAAGATTAATAATTTAAGGTTTGCATGCCTTGGTATGTGCTAATAGTTCTTGCTTAGGCAAGTGGTAAATTTTTATTAACTTAGCGCCCTGAACAGATTATAAACCTCTTGCCCTGCGCTCACAGCAGAATGGAGGGCACAAAAGACAAAACCTATGAGTCATTTTAAAACCTTACAATTAATGGTAGTGATGCTTGTGACGTGGGCCTGCGGGGCTTGGGCACAGAGCATTGACACAAATCACGTCTACGAAATCAGAACAGCTAACGGACTGGTGCTCGACACGCAGGGTAGTCGCGACAACGATGCGCGTGTGTTCCTCGCGAAACGCGACGCTGGCAATGCCACACAGGCGTGGAAGTTTGTGAAGGTGGGCGAGGGCGTGTTCAATATAGTGAACGCCGACTCGCAGCTGTCGCTCGACAACGGTGGCGGCAATAGTGTGCACTCGGTCATACAGTGGAGCACCGGCTACAGCAACCGCAACCAGCGGTGGAAAGCCGAGCGCTGCAACGACGGCACTTACACGCTGACTTGCGAGAGCAGCGGCATGGCGCTCGGACTGCGCGATGCGGCACAGTTTGGCGAACCAGTGTGTCAGGTGGCTGTCGATGCGACGCAGGCTACGCAGCGGTGGCGCCTGGTGCGGTCGGATGCGAAGACGAGTTTCGTGGTGCCTAAGACGTCGAGTCGCGAAGACTGGGAAAATCCGGCTGTGTTCGGGATAAACAAATTGCCGGGCCATGCTTACTTCATTCCTTATGCCAACGTTGCCGCGATGCACTCTGACGCGGCGTACCGCCAGCTGTGGCAGCGCACAGGGTCGAGCCGCTACATGTTGCTCAACGGCAAGTGGAAGTTTAACTGGGTGAAGCAACCGTCGGAGCGACCGGTCAATTTCTATAAGCCGACGTACAGCGTAGATGGCTGGAAGGAGATAGATGTGCCGTCGTCGTGGGAGATGCAGGGCTACGGCACACCTATTTATACTAATATTACATATCCGTTCCTCAACAATCCGCCGTTCATACAGCCGCAGAAGGGCTACACCGTGTGCGATGAGCCGAACGCGGTGGGGTCTTATCGCCGCGAGTTTACGTTGCCTGCCGACTGGGCAGACAAGCAGGTAACCCTCAATTTTGATGGTTGCTACAGCGCGATGTATGTGTGGGTGAACGGCAAGAAGGTGGGCTACAGCCAGGGAGCTAACAATGTGGCGTCGTTTGACATAACACGTTATGTGCGCAAGGGAGCCAACATGGTGGCAGTGGAGGTGTACCGTTGGTCGGACGGTAGTTATCTTGAAGACCAAGACATGTTCCGTCTTAGCGGAATACACCGTGATGTGTATCTCACGGCTCGGCCCAAGATGCACATGCGCGACGTGGTGCTTACCACTTCGTTTGCGGACAGCCGCTATGCGAAGGCGGCGCTGGACGTGAGAGCGGAGCTTGAAAACTGTGGTACAAAGGGTGGCGCTGCTGCCGTGAGGCTGACTCTTACCGACAGCAATGGTAAGGTGGTTGTCAAGCCAGTGACGGTAGATGGTGACAACGTTAGTGCTGGCGCGACGACTGTGGTCAGTGCCAAGTTGGACGTAGACAGCCCGTCGCTGTGGAGCGCAGACCATCCGACGCTTTACACTCTCGACGTAGAGGTGCTCGATGGCGGTGGCAATGTGTTGGAGGCTACGGCGCAACAGGTGGGCTTCCGCGACATCTCTTTCCGCAACAATAAGCTGTATGTCAACGGCGTGCTTACTTATCTGAAAGGTGCCAACCGCCACGACATTCACCCTAAATATGGTAAGGCGCTGCCCGTGGAGACGATGGTGGAAGACATTTTGCTGTTCAAACGCAACAATATGAACACTGTGCGCACAAGCCATTACCCCAACGACCCTAAGATGATGGCGCTATACGACTACTACGGACTGTATGTGGTGGACGAGGCAGACCAGGAGTGTCATGGCAACAACACGTTGTCTGACAATCCAGCGTGGACTGCCGCGTACGTAGACCGTGCTGTGCGTATGGTGACACGTGACAGAAACCATCCGTCGGTGGTGTTCTGGTCGCTCGGCAACGAGTCGGGACGGGGCCGTAATATAGTGGCAGAGTATGAGGCGGTGAAGAAACTTGACGCGCGTCTCATACACTATGAGGGACAAAACGAGGTTGCAGACATGGACTCGCGCATGTACCCGTCGGTGAAGAGCATGATAGACTCTGACCGCAACGGCAATAACAAGCCGTTCTTCCTTTGCGAATATGCACACGCTATGGGCAACGCTGTCGGCAACTTGCGCGAATATTGGGACTATATAGAGAACCACTCGGTGCGCATGATTGGCGGCTGTATATGGGACTTTGTGGACCAAGCTATCAACAAACTGGGCGAACCGGAGACAAATCTGTACTTTGGTGGCAGCTTCGGTGATGTGCCTAACGACAATGACTTCTGCTGTAACGGACTGACAACGGCAGACCGCCGACAGACACCGAAGCTCGATGAGGTGAAGAAGGTGTACCAGTATGTGAAGCTGCGCTACGACCAGGAGAAAGGAGAGATAGTGGTTGACAACCGCTACACGGCGCGCAACCTAAATGAATTTGTGATGGAGTGGCAGCTGATGAAGAACGGTGTGAAGGTGAAGTCGGCGTCTGTCGCTCTTCCTTCGGCACTGCCTGGCGAGACGGCACGTGTGGCTGTGGGCGATATCGTGGATGGTGCGGCTGATGAATCGGAACTTTTTCTTAATGCCGTGGTGATGCTTCGCAACGACGAAACATGGGCTAAGGCAGGACATGTGGTGGCATCGGAGCAGTTTGCATTGAACCAATGCAGAAGCGTGATGCCCATCGCAGACAATGCTGGGGCACGTGCCATGAAGGTGTATGAGGAGAAAGACGGTGTGCTGCGCATCGAGGGCGACGGCATGAAGGCTGCCTTTGACAAGACAAACGGACGTATGATGTCGCTCGTCTATGGCGGCAAGGAGATGATTCATCGTATGCAGGGCCCGTCGTTTGAGTGGTTCCGCTCTATCAGCAACGACATTCGTGACCGAAATCTCGGTTCTGTCATCGCTCTGAAGAACTTCAGTTACAAGGTGGCAGACGACAGAAAGAGCATAGAAGTAGCCACTGCTTTCGTGGCAACGGTGGGTGATGAGGCAGTGCCTCACACGGTGAAGTATGTTGTAAACGCCAATGGAGTGGTGGAGGTGGATGCTACTTTCTCTGTGCCGCAGAAGTTCTCGCTGCCACGTCTGGCGTTACAGACCATGCTCGCACCAGGACTTGAGAATGTGGAGTGGTATGGACGTGGTCCGATGGAGAACTATCGCGACCGCAACTCTGCTGCCTTTGTGGGCAGATATAAGACCACGGTAGACGGCATGCGCGAACATTACGTGAGGGCACAGACTATGGGTGAGCGCACGGATACACGCTGGTTGCAGTTCACCGACGCCGATGGCAAGGGCTTGCGCATAGTGGCTGACGGCACGTTTGACTTCTCGGCACAACATTATACCGACCGCGAGCTGTGGCAGGTGAAGTATGGTCATGACCTCGACAAGATTCGTCGCAATGAGGTTGTGCTTACGCTCGACTGCATACAACGTGGCATCGGCAATGCCAGCTGTGGTCCGCAGCCGCTGCAGGAATATGAGATAAAGCCTGGAATAGACTATAATATGAAGTTCGCAGTCATGCCTGTGCGCTGATATGAAGGCGTGGCGTGACGCCCGTCTGACCGCTTTGGGTATATAAAATAAAAGTGTCTTTTGCTTCAATATTGTAGTTTATCAGATATTGTCTTGACATCCTCGCATCCCCAAAATTGCATAAATATACAAAACGGAGGAATGACTGATTTTAACTTAATAAAAGTGAAAGTAGTAATAATCTGTAAGCAAATGTAGTGGCGCTACTTACACTTTTCAAAGTTGATACCACTCGTTTGCAAAACCCTTGGTTTCACGTCCTGAAACCCTTGGTTTCGCACCCTAAAACCCTTGGTTTTACAACCTGA
>CAKQFW010000015.1 GCA_934230965.1 uncultured Prevotella sp. | reverse complement strand
GGCCTGAACGAGCTGCTGGCGCTATATGGTTCGGGCTATAACGTAAACATCAAGATATTTAACGACCTGCAGCACACCATCACAGGCTGGCCTGGCGGCAAACCTAACGCCGACGACACGTATCGACCTGAACGTGCCAACCCCTTCCCCAAGCGCGTGATTGTGTTCTCGCCCCACCCCGACGACGACGTTATATCAATGGGCGGCACTATTCGCCGACTGGTGCAGCAGGGTCATGACGTGCACATTGCCTACGAAACCAGCGGAAACATTGCTGTGGGCGACGAGGAGGTAACACGCTTCATGCACTTTGTTAACGGCTTCAACCAGCTGTTTATCGACAATAGCGACGAAACCATCAAGAAGATGTATGCCGACATTAAAACCTTCTTGGCCAACAAGAAAGCGGGCGACATCGACACCCCCGAGGTGCGCACCATCAAGGGATTGATACGCCGTGGCGAGGCTCGCACAGCCTGCACCTTCAATGGTATACCCCTCGACCATGTTCACTTCCTCGACCTGCCCTTCTACGAGAGCGGAAAGATTGAGAAGCTGCCCATGAGCGAACGCGATGTAAACATTGTGCGCGACCTTATTCTTGAGGTGAAGCCGCAACAGATATTCGTGGCTGGCGACCTGGCCGACCCGCACGGCACACACCGCAAGTGTACCGACGCTGTGCTGGCCGCACTCGACCTTGAGAAGGAGGCTAACGCTGCTTGGCTAAAAGACTGCCGCGTGTGGATGTATCGTGGTGCTTGGGCCGAATGGGAAATTGAAAACATTGAGATGTGTGTGCCCATGAGCCCCGAAGAGCTGCGCGCTAAACGTAACTCTATCCTCAAACACTCGTCGCAGATGGAGAGCGCTCCCTTCCTGGGCAACGACGAACGCCTGTTCTGGCAACGCTCTGAAGACCGCAACCACGATACCGCTAAGCTGTATCACGACTTAGGCTTGGCTTGCTATGAAGCCATGGAAGCCTTTGTCGAGTATGTACCTTAACATTTAAGGAAGTTAACGGGAGTTAGTAGGAAGTTAACTCGCTTCGCGAGTGAAGTTAACGGACATATGCATAACTTATTGAAAAGTAATGTTATTCGTATTGAGAAACAAGGCTTTTCGTATTAAGAAGTAAGGCTATTGTCCGTTAACTTCCATCCGCCAAAGGCGGATTAACTTCCTTCTAACTCCCGTTAACTCCTCTTCTAACTCCCTTTTAACTTCCCTTCTAACTCCCGTTAACTCCTCTTCTATCTCCCTTTTTCACCCTCAAGAGAAACATTTTTATCATAAAACCGTACTTTCTCAGTTTAATTTGATAATTTTGCAGTAATTTACATTATATTACGCGTGTATCCGCACACACGGCCAACAAGGTGTAACCATATGCACTATATAGAAACAGAGTGGGCCGCTGACAGACACATACATAAACGCTGCAAAATGGTACTCAACTACATCTGGATAGCATTCTTTCTCATTGCCTTCGCCATAGCCTTGGTGAAGCTCGTTTTCATGGGCGACACCACCGTGTTCCCAGCCATGATGAACTCAACCTTCGACACCGCCAAGACGGCCTTCGACATATCGCTGGGCCTGACGGGTGTGCTCAGCCTCTGGCTCGGCATCATGAAGATAGGCGAGCGTGGCGGTGTGGTAAACGCGCTATCAAAGTTGCTATCGCCAGTGTTCACACGCCTCTTCCCCGACATTCCGAAGGGGCATCCCGTAACGGGCAGCATCTTTATGAACATGGCTGCCAACATGTTGGGCCTTGACAATGCCGCCACACCCTTAGGCTTGCGCGCCATGGAGCAGCTGCAAGACCTGAACAAGAAGAAAGATACGGCCACCAACCCCATGATTATGTTCTTGGTGCTAAACACCTCGGGCCTTACCCTCATACCCATCTCTATCATGGTGTATCGTGCACAGCTGGGCGCCGCACAGCCCACCGACGTGTTTATACCCATCTTGCTGGCCACCTTCTTCTCTACCCTGGCAGGCATCATTATCACCTCGATCTTCCAGCGCATCAACCTTATCAACCGCACGTTGCTGCTCACCCTGGGCGGCATGGCCACACTGGTAGCAGCCATCATCTGGGGCTTCGGGCAGATGGATAAGGAGATGATGAACACGGTGAGCACCTCGGTGGCCAACATCTTGCTCATGTGCATCATCGTGGCCTTTATCATAGCAGGCATGCGAAAGCACATTAACGTTTACGACACCTTTATCGAGGGCGCCAAAGACGGCTTCTCTACCGCCGTGCGCATCATTCCTTACCTCGTGGCCATACTGGTAGCCATTGGCGTGTTCCGCGCCTCGGGAGCCATGGACATGCTGGTGAGCGGCGTGCAATGGCTGGTTGAAGCTTGTGGCGGAAATACCGACTTTGTGGGCGCCTTGCCCACCGCCATCATGAAACCGCTGTCGGGCTCGGGCGCTCGTGGCATGATGGTTGACGCAATGACCAACTATGGTGCCGACTCGTTTGTGGGCCGACTGTCGTGCGTCTTGCAAGGCTCTACCGATACTACCTTCTACATCCTGGCCGTCTACTTCGGCAGCGTGGGCATACGCTACACCCGCCATGCCGCCACCTGTGGCTTGCTGGCCGACCTCTCGGGCACCGTTGCCGCAATAGCAATCTCTTACCTGTTCTTCTAACAGCATCAAAGCAAAAGAATAAACAAAGGTAAATACATTTTATGGCTAATTTAAAATCGCTGGCCAAGGACACCGCCATCTATGGCATGAGTAGCATCCTTGGTCGTTTTCTCAATTATCTGCTGGTTCCGCTCTACACTGCTAAACTATCGGCGGCAAGTGGCGGATACGGCATCATTACCAACGTTTACGCCTATACAGCGCTGCTGCTCGTCATCCTAACCTATGGCATGGAAACCACCTTCTTCCGTTTTGCCAACAAAGAGGGCGAGAACGCGCAACAGGTGTATAGCACCATTCTTATTGCCGTGGGTAGCACCTCGCTATTATTTATGGCGCTGGTGTTTACCTTTCTTAACCCCATAGCCTCGTTCATGGGCTATGCCGACCACACTTCTTACATCTGGGTAATGGCCATGACGGTAGCCATCGATGCCTTTCAGTGCATACCTTTTGCCTACCTGCGTCAGCAAAAGCGCCCCATCAAGTTTGCAACCCTCAAGCTGTTGTTCATCGTTTTGAACATAGCGCTCAACATATTGTTCTTCGCCATCTTGCCCGCCCTGTATGCGCAGCACCCCGACACCATTGGCGCCATTTACAACCCCACGGTGGGCGCAGGCTACGCCTTCTACATCAATCTGGCGTGCACGGGCAGCATCACCTTCTTCTTCTGGAAAGAGCTTACGGGCTTTCGCTACGTCTTCGATAAAGGCCTCATGCGCCGCATGCTGTCATACAGTTGGCCCATCTTGGTGCTGGGCATTGCTGGCATCTTGAACCAAACGGCCGACAAAATACTGTTTCCCTACATCTACAAAGGCAACGACGCCCACACACAGTTGGCCATCTACGGTGCCGCATCAAAGATAGCCATGATTATGGCCATGATCACGCAAGCCTTCCGTTATGCCTACGAGCCCTTCGTGTTTGGCAAATCGAAAGACAAAGACAACCGCGACACCTATGCCAAGGCCATGAAATATTTTATCATCTTCACGCTGCTGGCCTTCCTGTGCGTGGTGGGATACCTCGACGTGCTGCGCCACATCATTGGACACGACTACTGGAGCGGCCTGCGCGTGGTGCCTATCGTTATGGCGGCCGAAATTATGATGGGCGTCTACTTCAACCTCTCGTTCTGGTATAAGCTTATCGACAAGACCATCTGGGGCGCTTGGTTCTCGGGCATTGGCTGCGCTGTGCTCATCGCCATCAACGTTATCTTCGTGCCCATGTATGGCTACATGGCTTGCGCCTGGGCAGGCTTTGCGGGCTATGGCACGGCTATGGTGCTCTCTTACTTTGTTGGGCAGAAGCACTACCCCATCAACTATCCGCTGAAAGACATCGCCGTATACACCTTGATGGCTGCCGTGCTGTTTGTGGCTATGACGATGGCCAACGAGAAGTTGGGCTACGGCGCGCTGGTTACCAACACACTGCTCATCATCCTCTTTGCCGCACACATCGTAAAGCACGAGGGGCTGGCACAAGCTATTGCAAAGAAAGTAAAACATAAATAAGAGAAAAAGAATGAAAAAGTTATCCATCCTTATGGCCGGACTGGCGTTTACCGCCACCACCGCCCATGCCGACGAGGGTATGTGGACCCTCTACAACCTGCCACAAGCTGTGTATGAGCAGATGCAGGCCGAAGGCTTCACGCTGCCCTACAGCAGCCTGTACACTGGTGACAATGCTATCAAAAACGCTGTGGTAAACTTCTCTGGCTACTGCTCAGGCGTAGTAGTATCGCCCGACGGACTGGTATTCACCAACCACCACTGTGGCTTTGAGGGCATACGTAGCCACTCTACCGTTGAGCACGACTATATGCTGAACGGCTTCTATGCCAAGAGCTTTGAAGAGGAGTTGCCTAACGAGAACATGTTTGTAAGCTTCATGAAAGAGCAGCGCGACATTACCAACCACATGGTATCGCTGGGCATACACGAGAAGAGCGGAAAAGAGCAAGAGGCCATGATCGACTCGGTGGCCAACGCTATGACCGACTCTATCAAGAAGATTGACCCCACACTGCACATCACCGTAGAGCCTTTCTACGAGGGCAACAAATATTACGCCACCACCTACCAAGACTTTACCGACCTGCGTCTGGTGTTCACCGTGCCCAAGTCGATGGGTAAATTTGGTGGCGAGACCGACAACTGGATGTGGCCGCGCCAAACCTGCGACTTCTCAGTGTTCCGCATCTATGCCGACCCGAAGACCAATGGCCCCGCTGCTTACTCGAAAGACAATGTGCCCTACCACCCACGCCACTGGGCACCCGTGTCGATGGAAGGCTATAAAGATGGCGACTTCTCAATGACCGTGGGCTATCCTGGCTCTACCGAGCGCTACCTCTCAAGCTATGGCATTGAAGAGATGCGCGACGCACAAAACGCACCCCGTGCACAGGTGCGCGGCGTAAAACAGGCTGTTATGCTGCGCCATATGCGTGCCAGCGAGGCCGTGCGTATCAAGTACGACTCAAAATATGCACAGAGCTCTAACTACTGGAAGAACTCTATCGGTATGAACAAGTGTATCGACTCGGTAGGCATCGTGAAGATGAAACAGGCTTACGAGGCTCGCATACAGCAATATCAAGACTCTACGGGCTACCTCAAAGGCAAGCTCAACATCAAGCACCTGGGCAAGCTGTACGCTGGCCGCAAAGAGGTAATGAAAGACCTTTTGTTCTTCAACGAAACCTTCCGTCGCACCAACGAGCTCACCACACGCGCCCTCGACGTTTGCATGCGCTTAGAGAAAGAGGGCGAGAAGAAGGGCGAGAAGATGCTGGTGCTGAGCAGCGACAACGCCGACACCTGGGACGCTGCCCTCGACCGCGAGGTAATGGCCACCCTGCTGAAAAACTATGCCGAGCACGTTGACAAAGAGGCGCTGCCCGCCTTCTTCAACGACATACAGACCAAGTTTGGTGGCGACTATCAGAAGTATACCGACTACCTCTGGAACAAGAGCCTGCTGATGAAGAAGGTGAACAAAAAGGGCGAACTGTGGATAGCTAACAAGAAGTTGGCCAACGACCCCGCCGTCATCTACGGACAGCAGCTCATGGCCATCAGAAAGCAGATTGTTGACAAACTGCAGACCACCATGGACGAGATTGAAACACAAGAGCGCTACCTCTGCGATGCCAAGATTCGTATGGAGCAAGACATGCCCCACTACTCTGACGCCAACTTCACCATGCGTCTGAGCTACGGACAGGTGGGCGGCTACGACCTGGGCGGCAAGCCTTCAGGCTACTATACCACTGCCGAGAGCATCGTTGAGAAGATGAAGCGAGCTGATGTCGGCTAAAGACTTCGGACGCTATACCGACCGCACCACCGGCAAGATGCAGCTCTGCTTCCTCACCAACAACGACATCACGGGTGGCAACTCAGGCTCGCCCATGTTTGATGGCAAGGGCCGCCTCATCGGTTTGGCCTTCGATGGCAACTGGGACTCGCTCTCTTCTGACATCTGGTTCGACAGCAAGCTCGCACGTTGCATCGGCGTCGACGTTCGCTACATGGTATACCTCATGGACAAGTGGGGACACACCGACCGTCTGCTGAAAGAAATGGGTATTGAATAATTTGAGTGGGTGAGCCAAGGACGCAATCTTTGGCTCACTCTCCTTCTCTTTTCTGCTTCACCCCCCTAACTAAACCTTTTATTGAAAACTTATTTATCAAAAGTTCTATTATTGAAGAATTTATTTATTGAAGAATTTATTTACGACAACCTTTTTATTAACAATTTAAATACTTGTTTATTATGAAGAAAAATCTACTAAAGAGTGTAGTGGCCACATTGTGTTTGCTATTCGTAGCCATTGCAGCACAAGCACAAAACCGCATTGACGATGCTTTTCCCAATGAAATATATCTAATTGGTTCTGACGGAAACTGGGACATCACAAAGGCATCGGCCACACTGCCACAAACCGCCACAAAAGGTGTGTATAAAGGTAAAATAAATGTCAGCAACCAATATTTCATTATAGGCACCAAACTTATGGAAACCGATAACGACTGGGAGGACTTCAACACCAATTATCGTTATAGCGGTGGCACGATAAAGCCAAACACAGAAATAGCAATCATTAAGGGAGAAGATTCTTTCTACATTCCTTATACAGGCGAATATACCTTTACCGTAGATATGCGTAACATGACGCTGAAGGCTGAAAGCGAAACAGTGGTTACAAAATATCCTTATAATGTTTATTTCTTCGGAACCGATGGAGAGATGAAAGCCAACAGTGCTACCAAAGTGACATGGGAAGAAGTAGATGGCGTTTATGTAGGATGGGTAGAATTTAAGGCCAACACCTTTAAGATAGCCACTAAGATGGGCGACACTGCCGACGACTGGGATGCCATAGCCGAAAATGCTATCGGTACCGAGACAGAGGCTTGCAACATCGAAACCGACCTCACCGTAAACCTCAAGACAGGCACATGGACTACCTTCAACATCAACGCATCAAAAGAGGCGCCTGTTAAGGCACAGGTGTCGCTCGACTTGCGCAAAAATCGCATCACCCTCTTCTCATGCGATGAAAATTATCCCACCAAATACCCCAAAGAGATGTATGTGATGGGCTCTAACCAAGAATGGTACACAACCATCCCATCAGACATTATCCCCGCCGCAGCCGAGGATGGCAAGTATGTAGGCAAGATTACTTTCTCAAATGAGATAGCAAATAATGGTTACGGATATTTCAGCTTATACAAGCGCTTCGGCAAAGATTGGGAATACATCAACCAGAAACGTCTTTATGCCCTTAACGATGGCGAAAAGGTTAACGTTGGTAGCGAAGTACCAACATTTGTTAACTACGGACTAGATCTCTGTTCTTGGAATTTTACAGGCGCCCCTGGCACCTACTACATCTCAATCGACCTGACCAGAGACGATGGCTTCACCAATGGCTACTTCACCATCAGTGAGAACGAGCCCACTGCCATCAACACACCGCTGGCTAAGCCTACAGGCAAGACCTACTACTACGACCTCAACGGCCACTTCCTTGGCACACAAGAGCCACAGAAGGGCGTGTATGTAGTAAAAGGCAAAAAGGTGGTAAAGTAAGGCTACCTTAATAAATTAAAAGGCTACCTTTATAGAATAATAAGAACAACCGTCGCCGCGCTCAACATGGTAGGCAACCATGTAAAGCGCGGCGATATTTGTTATACAAAGTATTAATATATCGCGCAAAACAGTTACTTATTGCAACGTTATCACATAGTTATGAAACATTTTTGCAAAAACAATTTGCCATCAATAACATTTTGTGTATATTTGCAGCCGAAACAACAATCAGAAGAATAATAAAGAGAGAATCATTATACAACTATAAACAATGAACAAATTATCTACACTCTTGTTTACATTGGTTGCCTTGTTTACACAGGCAACAGTGAAGGCACAATCAGATGCCGATGTTTATAAAGTTACGCCAATACTGACGGAAAACTTTGACCACTTTGTCAATGGCACCCAGGACGAGCCCGACGCCATCGACCTGGCGGTAGGCAAAGACGGAGCCATTGCCGACAAGTATATGAGTTCGCCAGGATGGGTGGGCTCGCTGGTATACCAGGCCGACGGCACATGCTGCATCGGCTATAACGATGAATCTGGCGTGTCAGGACTGCTGTCATCCGACTTTCTCGACTTTCAGGGCCGTACCGACAAAATAGTGGTAACCCTTCGTGCTCGCAACGTGAAGCCCTACGGCACCTCGTCATGGGACAAAAACTATGTGTGCGTTGACGTTATCGATGCCGAGGCTGACCAAACCTTCACAAACGATTATGCCGTTACCACCACCGACTGGAAAGAATACCGCTTCGAGTTTCCAAAGAAGCGCGACGATAGCCACCACTATTACATACAGTTCTACGGCTACTACGCCCCCATCCTTATCGACGATATCGTGGTGAGCTACCAAGACGTTTACGTAAACGCACCCGTGGCCAACGACTTTACTGGCTTCACCGCCAATGGCTTCACCGCCAACTGGCAGCCCGTTGAAGGCGCCACAGGTTACGCCGTGTCGGTCTTCACACAAGATAAGAACAAAAATCGCACCTATGTGCTGCAAGACGTTGCTACCACCGAGTGCAGTCTCGCCTTCAACACCCTTAACACCAACGAGAACATTTATTATTATGTAGTGCGCGCCACCGATGGCACCCACTACTCGCCCGAGTCGAAAGCCATCAAGGTAGAGTCGCTGCTCGTGCCCCAAAACATCGCTGCCACAGGCAAGGGCAACAACCAGTTTGACGTAACTTGGGATGCCGTGCCCAACGCACAGTATTATGAAATCTATGGCCAAGCTCGCCACACCGCCACAAAAGACGAGACGGTGACCATCCTTTCTGAAAACTTCGACGCCATCACAGGCTTCGACAAATTCACCGAGCTGGCACCCTTCGGCGACCTGCCCAAGCAAGAGGTTATCGACACCCTTACCGTGCAGCCCGGCTGGAAGGGCACCTACCCCGTGCGCATCAATGGCGCCTACGGTATTGACGGCTTTGCCTACGACAACTACCGCGCACAGGTATATCTCGAAACACCCATCATGAACCTGAGCAACAACAATGGCAACGTGAACCTCTCTGTCGACCTCATGGGCATCGACAACACCACCGCCGTAGTGCGCATCGGACACCTTGAAGGCAACAAATGGATTGTTGACGACCGTCTCGACGTGACCGACCTCACCGCCGACTGGAAGCCCTACAACTTCACCCTGAAGAATGGTACCGCAGCCTCATCTATCGACATCTGCTGCAAAGGCCCCTCATACATGTATATCGACAACGTTAAGGTAACACAAGAACTGAAGGCTGGCGATGTAGCCACCATACCCGTATTCGATGCGCCTGTAAAAGAAGGCACCGACACCCTGCTCACCGTGCCCACCTTCACAGGTCTCGACCCCATCGAGTGCAAGGTACGCGCCGTGAAAGAGGTGTGGGACGAATACCACTTCTCATGCGACTATATTGTTTACAGCCCCTACTCAAACTTTGCCGACTACACCCCCAAGACCACAGGCATCAGCAAGCCCACACTCAGCAATGGCGCCCGTGCATGGATTGAGAACGGCACCCTGCGCATCGTGAACCCCGCTGCCGAGGCTGTAACCGTGTTCACCACCGATGGCCGCCAGCTCTTTGCCGACCACTCGGCCAGCCACGACCTCAGCGTCACGCTGCCCGCTCACGGTCTCTTCATCGTAAAGGTGGGCCAGCACACCGTTAAGGTGGCAAAGTAAAACCTGAAAAATAATTCATAAAATATCTTTTCAAAGGAGGGTGTGTCAAAATAGGAGTTAGAGGAAGTTAAGAAGAAGTTAATCCATCTACGATGGATGGAAGTTAACAGACAAATGCTTTATTTTCAGCAATTTATACATATGTCCGCTAACTTCTGTTAACTTCGGGCGAAGCCCAAACTTCTTTTAACTTCTATTTTGACACGCCCTCTTTTTGCTTTTCTATACCTTTTAGACCTAATAAACCACGATAGCCATAAGATAAAACATAGCTATATAGCCGCTGGTTACAATATTTTTTATAACTTTGCAAACATAACGAACCAAGAAGAAAGAATAGAAGGAGCTTACAACCATGCTACCCGAACAAGAACAAATACTTATAAACAAACTAAATGCTGGCGACAGAAAAGCGTTGGAAACCATCTTCCGTCTCTTCTATCCACGACTTACCCGCTATGCACAGCACTATCTGGCCGACCCCGACGCCGCGCAAGATATTGTGCAAGAGCTGTTTGTGTATCTGTGGGAGCGCCGTGGCAACATACGCAGTGCCTCGTTGTCGGCCCTTTTGCTGGTGAGCGTGCGTAACCGCTGCCTCAACTATATTGAGCATCAAAACTACATAGGCCGATACCTCGACCACATGCCACACAGCGAGGTTGAACATCTATACGCCACCAACCTCAGCATCAGCGCCAACAGTGCCAACAGTGCCGACCCCACCAGCGCCGATGGCTCAGTGTTACAACAGCTGCTCAACACGGTGCTCAACAACCTACCCGATCGGCAACAAGAGGCTTATCGATACGTGCGCCTCAACGATTGCACCTTGCAATCAGCCGCCGAAGAGATGAACATCAGCATATCGGCCGTGGCCAAACTGGTAAACAAAGCCAGCGAAAAGGTGAAAGCCTACATACAGAAGCACTACCCCACCGACTTTTAACAACTCATCAACATACAACCACAGCACTACAAGCCCAACTTTTCAAGCCCTACCAGCACCAATTCATATTAAAAAACATTAAAACCATGGTGTTGTAGGTTGAAAAACAAGCCAACTAACGGTTATACTTATACATAGTTGATTGTAACATAGGATACAGACCGAATACAAAAAGGTTATTTGGGCTATTTAGATTATTAGATAAATTATATAAAGACAAGACACACATAAAATATGAATATACAACCCCATGAATATAAGCCCATCGTCATGCGCTACCTTAATGGTGAAGCCACCCATGAAGAAGAAGCCATGATTGATGCCTTTATAAAGCAAGGCGAAGAGCAAGCCGCCCTCTTCAACCAATGGATGGAAGAATGGGAAGCCAACATCTTCAGCACGCCAGCGCCTGCCGTTGACCAAGCATGGCAACGCCTGCAAAACGCCATCGACCACGCTGAAGACGAAGAGACCTCTCCCGCCCACACAGCTGCCACACCCAGCGACAGCACCCCACATATAGGCCGCACCGTGCACATGCAGTGGTGGCACAAGGCTGTAGCTGCCGCCGCCATCATCGTTATTATTGGTTGCGCCGCCATTTGGTCGTTCTCGGGCTCTACCGCCACACAAACCTATCTCTGCTCGGCCCCGGCTGGCAGCAAGACACAGGTAACACTGCCCGATGGGTCGAAGGTATGGCTCAACGGAGGCTCATCGTTAGCCTACACAAACCAGTTTAACAACGACAACCGCCGCGTAGAGCTGCATGGCGAAGCCTATTTTGAGGTACAAAAGCACCAAGGCAAGCCCTTTACCGTGCACACACAGGGCTATGATGTTACGGTAAAAGGCACCAAGTTTAACGTGTCGGCCTACGACAACGATCCCATCTCTACCACCACCCTGATGGAAGGCAAGGTAGAGCTGAGCGACGGCAAGCAAAACCTATCACTTGCCCCTGGCGATGCCGTGCAGCTTGATAAGGCTACAGGCCAGCTGCAACGCTACGCTACCGATGGCTTTGCCGATGGCTGGCGCTCGGGCCGACTGATGTATCCCGACATCACCCTTGAGCAGTTTGGCCGCGTGCTGAGCCGCCAGTATAACGTAAACGTACACCTGGCCAACAGCCAGTGTGCCAACATGCGCATATCAGTGATGCTACAGAACAACGAAACCATCGACGAGGTGGCATCGGCCCTCACACGCATTACGGGCCACAACATTACACGCAATGGCGACACGCTAACCATACAGTAACGTCCGCTCGCCACACACAAGCACCCCACACAAGCACCCCCACAACATACGCTCATACCTACTACACGCTAAAACCTTTTCATGCACATCGTTACGGCAGCAAGAAGGCTGCTTCTCGCTCTGACGATGTTTGTGGCTTGCCATATTGTTCAAGCCCAAACCATCACACAGCGGTTCGACAATGAACCGTTGCGAAAGGTTATACACGATATTGAACGACAAACCCACATGTCGTTCATCTACAAAGCCGACGTTATTGACGAGCAGCTACGCGTAAGCATACACTGCCGCAACACGCCCATCAAGACCGTGCTGCGCACCATTTTGCCACCCGACATCAGCTTCATTATCGAGAAAAAACTTATCATCCTTTATCGCAAAAAAGGCGATAAAGGCAACTCTTCAAACAACACTTCAGCCTCTTCGTCAGCGCCTCCCTTCATTGTGCAAGGACGTGTGCTCGATCAAGAGGGCTTGCCCGTATTAGGCGCCACCGTTATCGACCCCTCTACCCGCCGAGGCACCGTTACCGATGCCGATGGTCTGTTCACGCTAAACGTCTCGCCACAAGGCAGCATACACATTAGCTACATAGGTTACGAAAGCGCCAATGTGCCCGTGCGCCATCGCCTACAGTTGGGCACCATCGTCATACGCGAAGCCGTAAACAAGCTAAACGAGGTGGTGGTGATAGGCTACGGCACCACACGCAAACAAACGCTTACAGGCGCTGTAGACAAGTTGCGCGGCACCGATGTAAGCCAGCAGCCCGTTTCTACCCTTACTGAGGCGCTACAGGGCCTTTCGCCCAACCTCACCATCCAGCGCCGCAGCGCTAACCCCAACGCCTTGGTCAACAACATCAACATACGCGGCATCAGCACCCTGAACAGCAATGCCCCGCTGGTGGTGGTTGATGGCATGGTGTGCAACGACGATGCCCTGTCAAACCTTAACATGAACGATATCGACAACATATCGGTGCTGAAAGATGCGGGCGCCGCTGCCATCTATGGCTCACGGTCGAGCAATGGTGTGGTGCTCATCACCACCCGCAAGGGCAAGCTTAACGAGCGCCCAACGGTAAAACTAAGTTCTTCTGTAGGTTGGCAAACGCCACACCTGCTATACGAGCCTGTAGCGGGCTGGCGCAACGCACAGATGCGCAACGAGTCGTACCAGAACGTGGGCGGCTACATCGAGTATACCGACGAGCAGATTGCCGACCTTCGCAACCACCAAAGCGAAGAGCGATGGTTCATGCGCGAGATATTTCGCACCGCCCTACAGCAAAACTATAACGCGAGTGTGAGCGGAGGCACCGACAAGGCCACCTACATGGTATCGGCTGGATATTTTGACCAAGCCAGCAACTATGTGGGCAATAAAAGCTATGGCACACAACGTTATAACCTACGTTCAAACCTTGAGATGCAGGCTGGCCGACTGAAGTTGCAAGCCCTGCTGGCCTTCGTGCGCGAAGACAACCTGGCCACCACAGGCACCAGTCTTGAGCGCGATGCCTCGCGCGTGCCACCCTACTATTATTATAAGATGAAGGCGAACGGCAAGTATCTGCTCAACGATATCTTGTCAGAGTTTAACCCCTTAGGAAGCCTTGAAGCGGGTGGCACCGACAAAAGCCGTAAGAACGACTTCACCGCCAACGTAACGGCCGACCTCAACCTGAGCCATCACCTCTCGCTCAAGGGTGTGGTAGGCGTAAACATAGTGGGCAGCCACCGCTACAGCCGCCAGTTTACCGTGCCCTATTATACCAACGAGAACCAAAGCCAGCCCACCCGTTACGACCGCGAGCGCCGCGAGGTGAACGACCAAAACGCCGACTCGTATCTTATCAACACACAGTTGCTGCTCAATTACGAGCGTCAGCTGCAACGCCACCACATAAAGGCATTGTTAGGCATTAGCAACGAGAGCACCACCCGCACCACAAACAGCGTGCGCCTATATTATGCCAATGCCGACTTTGGCACCACCACAGGCGATAATGCCTACGTTATTCCGGGCGATGGCACCACCGTAAGCCCTGAACAGCAAACGCGCACCAGCATCTCGTCGGTGCTCGGGCGCGTAACCTACAACTGGGCCAACCGCTACATCAGCGAGTTCGACTTCAGATACGATGGCACCTCAAAGTTTGCCAACGCACATCGCTGGAGCTTCTTCCCCTCTATCTCTGCCGCATGGCTCGTTACCGACGAGCCCTTCCTCAGCACCTATCGCCATAACGTGGGCCACATCAAGCTGCGCACCTCATACGGTGTGCTGGGCAACCAAAGCATCAATGCTTACGACCGCTTCACACGTTACATTCTGTATAACAACGCTTACGCCTTTAACAACAAAGGGGTAACGGGGGCGGGCTTCACCCTGGGTTCCGACAATCTGCGGTGGGAGCGCACCCAGTCGTTCAACCTTGGCCTTGATGCCACGTTCCTACATCAGCGCCTTACCGTGGGCTTCAACTGGTTCTATAAGAACACAAACGACATACTGATGCGCCCCGAGGTAGCCACCGTGTTTGGCACCAGTGCCGCCATCACAAACATAGGCCGCATGTCAAACCGCGGATGGGAGCTATCCTTACAGTATCGTTTAAAGGGAGCACAAACCGAGCACACCTTTGCCTTCAACCTGGCCGACACCCGCAACCGCCTATGCAGCCTGCCCGAACAAATGCAGATAAGCTCGCTCGACGAGATGTGGATAGTGAAAAAGGTGGGCGCCCCCATACATTCTTACTACGGCTACCGCACGGCAGGCATCTTCCAGAGCGAGGCCGAGATTGCCGATGCTGCCCTACCCGTGGGCGCCATCGTATATCCTGGCGACGTGCGCTATGTTGACCGCGATGGCAATGGCATTATCAACTCAAACGACCGCTATGTGCTGGGCAACGCCTTCCCACGTTACACCTTCGGCTTTACCTACACCTTTACCTGGAAAGGCTTCGATGCCAGCATCTTTATCAATGGTGTGGGCAAGCGCGATATGATGGTGCGTGGCGAGCTGGTAGAGCCCTTCTTTGGCAACTATGCTTACGCCATCTACAAGCACCAAACCGACTACTGGACCCCCAGCAACCCCAACAGCAAACGTCCACGTCTCGCGGCGCAAGGGTCAACGTCAGAGAACAACAATTATCGCATAGGTTCCGACATATACATCTTCAATGCCGCCTATGCCCGACTTAAAAATATAACCATAGGCTACACGCTGCCACCGCGTCTCACACGAGCGCTACACATACAGCGCTGCCGCCTATACCTCACGGGGCAGAACCTGCTCACGCTGTCGCCCACAAGCTTTATCGACCCCGAATCGTCTGAGTTTGACAGCAGTATGACCTTCGGCGCCTCAAACACAGGCACCACCTACCCACCCCTACGCTATTGGGGCATGGGCTTCGACATCGACTTTTAACACGCTACGCACCATGCACATGAACAAATATATCTCTCAACACGTCCCCACGTGCCCACCTAAGCCTACCGCCACAGGGCAGCGTAAGCAGGGCATCATTGCCCCACTGCTACGCTCTATACTGGCGGGCGGAGCACTCTTATGCCTGGTGGCCTGTAACGATATGAACACAAACCCTTCAGGCACCTACCCCGAAGATCAGTTCTGGACCTCGATAGAGAAGGCACAATACATGCTAAACATGGTGTATAACCAGCACTATTCGGCTGGCACCATGTGGAACGACGAGACACTTACCGATAACCTTATACACGCTCGCGACTTCTGCGACGAGCGCACCATACGCAATGGCAATGCCGAAACCACCACTACCACCTTTGCCAACACATGGAAAAATCTGTATGCCGGCATCAAGACCGCCAATATGTTTCTCGCAAACATTGATAAGCTACAGGCTAACAAGCACACCCTTACCCGCATGAAGGCACAGGCACGCTACCTTCGAGCATGGATGTATTTACGCCTCACCTCGCTGTATGGCGATGTGCCCTACTTCACCACCAACCTTACCACCGCCGAGGCAAAGCGCGTGAGCCGCACACCCCACACACAGGTAATGGCAGCCATACACAACGAGCTAACAAACATTTTGAACGACCTGCCGCGTCGCGACGACCTTACCGACGATGAGCGCGGACAGATAACACGCGGTGCCGCCATCATGCTTCAGGCCCGTGCCTATCTGTACGACTCTGATTGGGCCGCCGTAGAGCAATACTGCCTCAAACTTATGAACGAGCAAGAGCAGTATGGCCACTACGCCCTCTTCCCCAACTATCAAGACCTGTTCAGCCAAGATGCCGAATATAATGCCGAGATTATTGCCGACTACGAGTATGCCCCACGCGTAAAAACATGGGGCGAGATGCACGACATGGCACCTATCTCGGTAGGGGCACGTGTCAATGGACGAGCTCCCACCGAGAGCCTCGTCAGCGCCTATCTGATGGAAGATGGTCTCACCACCGATGCCTCGCCCCTATACAATGCGGCACACCCCTACGCCCACCGCGACCCACGCCTCACCGCCACCGTGGTGTATGATGGCTACCGATGGAGCGACAACGTGGCCGATGGCACCACAGGCAAGATTATATACACCCACCCCAACTCAAACATCACCACCGATGCCTATGCGGGCCCCAACAAGAACCAAACGCCCACAGGCTATTATGTGCGCAAATATTATGATGCCAAGCACGAAGACCGTCTGGGATCGTCAATCAACATCATCACCATGCGCTATGCCGACGTGCTGCTAATGTATGCCGAGGCCATGAACGAGCAAGGAAAGATGAGCCAAGAGGTGTGGAACGCCACCCTGCGCCCCATACGCCAGCGTGCAGGCTTCACCCTGGCCTCGGCCCTCGATTATCCATCCACGGCCACTCAAGCCGATATGCGCGACATTATACGGCGCGAGCGCCGCTGCGAGTTGGCTCTTGAGGGTCTGCGTTGGTTCGACATTAAGCGTTGGCGCATAGGCAAACAATGCCTTGATGGCTATGTGCTGGGCGCCCGTTTCATCAATAACAACACCGAGAACATACGTCTCGACAAGTATATCTTCGACGAGAACCGCGACTATCTGTGGTCAGTGCCCCAAACACAAATGGACATCAACCCCAACCTTATGCCCAACAATCCAGGCTACAGTAGATAAAGCAAACAGCTTGTCTACTCGTCAACTACAAGACAAACAGCTCGTCTACTACAAGACAAACAGCTTGTCTACTAC
>CAKQFW010000014.1 GCA_934230965.1 uncultured Prevotella sp. | reverse complement strand
GCCATATCAACAAACACGAGGGTAGAGTCGGAAGGCATATCATAATAGATACGCTGCTTCTTCGGGTTCACCGTAATGTCTTTGCCATTATACACCTGCTTGGTGGGCAAGCTGAGCACCCAAGCATCGTCGCCCAGCTTGTTAGCATAGAACGTATTGGGGGTGATGGTGGTGTAGATGTCTTCAAATTCGGTTTCATCATCAACCACGGTAACATCAAACGAGCAGGTGGCCTGCTTCAGGTTGCCGCCCATATAGGTGTCGAAGGTAGAGGCCACACACACCACATGATAGGTGCCCGGGGCTTTATACGAATAGGTGAAATGGTTTTTGTTCACGGCAATGCCGGTTTCCATCTCGTCACGTTTCTCATAGCGATGACCATCATCGCCAGGATAGATAGCTACAAGGTCGGCCACGCCTGTGAAGTCGATCACCAACGATTCGTTCACCTTCAGCGTAGTTTTGTTAGCATCATATTGTATGGTAGCCACTGGTGTGCGCGATTCTATATTCTCGTCGCTGCAAGCCGTAGTGAAGAGCAGCGCGCAAGCCACAATGGCAAAACTAAATATCTTTTTCATAAAATGTATCATTGTTTTGTTGTTAACAACCATTTTTCATACTTGCCAAGCTATTAGTAGCCAGGGTTCTGTTCAACCTTGCCGTTTGACACATCGACCTCGGTTTGAGGAATGGGCAGAAGGTTGTGAACGCCCTCGCGGAAGTAAGCGCCACGACGATTGGCACGGCGAGCACCAAAGGCGTGCATCACCTTAGCAACCTGGTCTGTGCGCACAAGGTCGAAGTAGCGATCCCACTCGAAACACATCTCAGAGCGACGCTCTTTCCATATCTGGTCGCGCATATAACCATAACCACCTGCCTTGTAAAGCACGGTGCTGGCATTGATGCTGTTTACTTGCGCTTTACACATGTTCAGCATCTGCAGCGACTTCTCGCGGTCGCCCATCTCGTTCAGCGCCTCAGCATAGGTGAGCACAACCTCGGGGAAGCGCATCACGCGGCGGTTCTTACTATTGTCGCCACCATACTTAGGCTTGTCTTTCTTCGGTGTGTACCACTTGAGCGATACCACGCGGCCTTCACCACCTTGCCAGTTTTCGCCATCAAAGGTTGTGGTTTGGTGATGGATGAAATACTCGCGACGTGCATCGCCCGTAGCAAAAATGTTGTCGAGCAGCTCGTCGAGGGTGTACATCTTAATCTGACCTGTGTCGAAGAACTCCAGTCCGTAGCCCTCATTGGTATCGCCACTGGTGCCGTCGGCGCTCTCCTTAAACACTACCTCAAACACTGAACTTCTGCAGAACTCGCCATCGTTGTAGAACTGGAAGCAGTAAGACCACTTGTCGCCGTTGTGCAGCGGTGTGCCATAATAGTCGTTATACTTGAGCGAATAAACATTGCTCAGGTTGGGCATCTGGTCGGTAGGAGCCTCATATTCGCCAGCGGTGCCAGCCTGTATCAGGCGTTTGGGCTTGAACCACAGCTTCTCGCGCAGGGTTTCCCACTCTTCATCGCTGCCGCTCCACTTCAGCATCTCGGCATAGGTCATGGGCTGACCTTCAACCATATACTTACCCAGCTCAATAATCTGGTTCCACTTGTCAGAGGGCACACCGTTCTTTGCCTCATACAGCAGCACCTTCATGAGCAAGCCTACGGCAGCGCCTGTGGTGGCCTTGCCCAGCTCAGAGGTGCCTGTATAGCTGGGTTTCAGCATTATGGCAGCCTCGCGTAGGTCTTTCTCAATATAAGCGTAACACTCTTCAGCAGTGCTGCGCGGCACAACAAGACCTTCAACCGTTTCGTTCTCAGGACGAATGGGCACACCACCGAACGACTTAACGAGGTTGAAATAATAGAAGGCACGCAAGAACTTGGCCTGTCCGTAAATGTTACGTATCTCCTGATATTGGCTATACGAGTCGGTAGATATTCTTACACGGTCGATGTTATAAATAACCTGGTTTGCGCGGTGTATGCCTTTATAGTTGACATCCCAACGCTGCAATATCCATGTGTTCGACGTAGAGAAGATAAAGTTGACGAGCTGTCCCATCTGTGACGAGGTGCCCTCATCAGCATCATACACATTGTCGCCCATAGCCTCGCCGAAGCGCCACTCCTGGTCGTTATACGAGTCAGACTGCAGCACATCGTAGGCAGCATCAAGTGCCGACTGCATCTTATACTGTGTGTCGTAGAAATTCTTGTCGGTGGCATAGCCTTCAACATCTTTATCAAGAAAGTCGTTACATGCCGTAAACGACATGAGGCAGGCAGCACCAAGAGTTATCTTTAATAATGTTTTATTCATAGCAGTAATCATGAATTAAAGTCCAAGTTTTACACCAAAGGTGAATGAACACGCTTGCGGATAGTTGCCATGGTCAACACCCATGCTGAGGTTGTTGCCCTCGGTGCCTGACACGCGGCCTACCTCGGGGTCGAAGCCATCATAGCCAGTAAAGGTGAGAAGGTTATATCCTGTAAGAGAAACGGCGAGGCTTGAGATCTTCAGCTTCGACAGTATGCTCTGCGGGAAGCTGTAGGTAAGCATCAGCTGCTTCAGGCGCAAGTAAGAACCGTCTTGTACGAAGAAGTCGCTTGAACGGAAGTTGCGAGGAGCATCGCCATTGTCGAGGTCGGGCACAGAGGCATTGAGGTTCTTGGGGAAGAACTCGCGTCCGCTGCCATCAATCTGACCTGACCAGTGCTTTGAACGAATGTCGGCATAGCAGTTGCCAGAAGCACCATTATATAGGTAATAGTCCATTACGTTGAAAATCTTATTACCTGTTTGGCCCTGGAAGAAGATGCTCAGATCAAAGTTCTTGTAGCCCACTGACAAGGGGATACCAAACACAAAGTCGGGCAGCGGTGAGCCGAGGTAGGTACGGTCTTCGGCTGTAATCTGGTTGTCACCGTTCAGGTCTTTCCAGCGGAAGTCGCCAGGCTTGTAGGTTTGCTCAAAGTCGGCACGACCTGTTTGATATTGTGCACTGTTGCGCACCTCTTCGGCCGTGTTGAAGATACCGTCGGTAACATATCCAAAGAACGAACCGATGGGTTGACCCACAGCAGTCTTTTTTACATAATCAACAATGCTACCTTCGCTCAGATATGAACCATAGATAGGCTCGTTGCCTGTGCCCAGCTTGGTTACCTTGTTCTTCATCCATGTAAGGTTGAAGCCCACCTCATAGCGCCAGTCGCTACCAATGTTGTCGCGCCACTTGAGGTCATACTCCCAACCATAGTTCTTTACGTCGCCAGCATTGGTCATAGGCGATGAGTTGAGACCTGCCGAGCTTACAGTAGGCACGCGCAGAAGCATGTCGGTGGTAAGGCGGTTATAATATTCGATAGTGGCAGTAAGGCGGTTGTTGAAGAAGCCCAGGTCGACACCAATGTTCAGGTTGCGGCTCTTCTCCCATTTAATATCGTTGTTGCCCAGCACGGTAGCGGTAGAACCTTCCCACATGGTTTCGTTGCCAAGACCATACGAGTAGTTAAAGCCTGAGGTGAGGTAGGTGTAGCGCGACAGCACGTCGATACGGTTGTTACCCAGCAAACCCCATCCTACACGGAACTTACCATTAGAGAGCCACTTCACGTTGCGCATAAACTTCTCGTTAGAGAAACGCCAACCTAAAGATACTGAGGGGAACACACCCCAACGGTTACCTTTTGCAAACATTGAGCTACCATCGGCACGCACATTGGCTTGCAACAGGTAGATGTCGTTCAAACTATAGTTTAAGCGGCCAATGAAACCTACGGCCGACCATTCGCTATCCAAACCATACGTCTTATCGCCAATATAGGCGCTTGAGAGATAATGGAATATTGACGAGTTGCTGGGCGTGCCTTTACGGTACGACTGCTGCCAGCTGTTCTTATAACCCTCGGCCGTTTGACCTGCCAGCAAGGTTACTTTATGATGTTTATCATTCCAGTTGAACGTAAGAAGGTTGTTAATCTCCCATTTGTTCACATTGTTTTGTTTCTTATATACTTGTGAGAGCGAGGTGGGCATCACGAAGTCTTCCTCCAGGCCCCATACCTCTGAAAAGTCGTTATCAGTTTGACGTGTGGTATAATAGCTTGCGCGGAACTGATAGTTAAGCAGCTTGCAGATCTTAGCGTCAAGGGTGAGGTTCATGTCAAGGCGGTTGCGCGACATGTCGGCATTGTTGCGGTCGAGCACAGCCAGCGGGTTGTTGCTATACCAATAGCCTTTCGAGTCGTACAGATATTCGAAGGGGCTTTCATAAAGCGCCTGCTTGAGGATACTGCTTGAGCCCTCGGGCACACCGTCACGGTTCTCGTGGGTGTAAGCCATGTTTGCGGTCATGTCAAGCCATTTAGCCAACTTAGTTTTAATGTTTACACGGCCGTTGATACGTTCAAAGTCGGAGGTCTTAATCACACCTCTTTCATTATAATAGCTGGCGCTGGCAAGCACCTGTGTGTTATCGTTTCCGCCCGATACCGACACAGCATGCTGTGTTTTGAAACCTGTGCGTGTAATGGCATCCCACCAGTTAGGCACGCCATTGCGTGTGATGGTATCTACACGGTTAAACTTGTTTTGGTCGAAAGCAATAGAGCCATCGTCTTGAAGGCTCTGATACAGTTGGCCTTTGTATGAATAGTTGCTCTGGCCCGACATATAGTCTTGCATCAAGGCATAGTCTTCAAGGCCGAGAACGTCAATTTTCTTCCAGGGGTTAGAGATACCAGCATAGCCGTCGTAGGTTACATGCACCTTACCCGTCTTACCGCTCTTGGTGGTGATTGACACAACACCGTTAGCAGCACGAGCACCATACACGGCACTTGATGCAGCATCTTTAAATATTTCTACATTTTCAATATCGTTGGGGTTGAGATAATCGATGTTATCAACAATAAATCCGTCGACAACATAAAGCGGGTCAGAGTCGTTCACAGTACCTGTACCTCTAATCTTGATGGTGGTAGAGCTACCGGGGGCACCCGTATTCTGAATAATGTTCACACCTGTAGCACGACCTTGCAGTGCTTGTACGGCCGACGATACGGGGGTTTTGTTAATATCTTTTCCTGCTACTGATGAGATAGAACCAGTGATATCGCTCTTGCGCTGAACACCGTAGCCAATGACTACAAGCTCGTCAAGAACCTTCGATTCTGATTGCATCGTCACCGCAATGGTGCGGCGGCCTTGCACGGCTACCTCTACGTCTTTAAAGCCCATATAAGAGAAGACGAGCGTAGCGTTTGATTTTACACTGATGCTGTAGTTTCCATCGAGGTCAGAAACAGCACCGTTTGTCTTGTTGCCCTTTTCTCTGACGGTAACACCCATCAGTGGTTCGTTTGTTTGTCCGTCGCTTACTACACCCTTTACGGTGATGTTCTGGGCGAAGGCAGTAAGGGTTGAGAGCATTACAAACAATAGCATTGTTGCAATTCTCGCAATTTCATGTTTTCGCATATGGATTGCTATTTATGGTTTAAACGTCTTTTTATTCATCCAACCTTTGTTTAAGATATGGTTGCCAACGTGGGTGTGAATTATGGCAACAAGTGGCTGTAAGTAAGTTGAAAGTAAGAGGTACCCCACCCTTACCGGTGGTGGTATGCGTGTGGGATACCTCTTATATTATAATATGTATCTATGAGATATGGTATCTTCAAGAATACGTTGTCATCACTTATTAACGAACAACAACTTTCTTTCCGTTCACAATGTAAACGCCCTTCTGCAAACCTTCGGTAGCCTTCTCAGCAGCTACGTTAGCACGCACCTGAACACCCTCAACAGTGTAAACAGCAGCTGCCTGAGCAGGAGCATTGTTGGTGATAGCGTTTACGCCAGTGAGCACGCTCTCATAGGGGTCAACATAGGTGGGGTCGGTCTTATCAGTAACGCCGTCGTAGATAGGCTCAAGTATACCTCTGTCGCTCTTGCCATCCCAACCAGTCTTTGTATACTTAAAGGTATAAAGGCCATTGGTGGTAGCTGAAACGTAAAGAATCTGTCCGCCCAGGTTACGCAGAGTGTGTACGGCATCGCCCTTATCAGTGATTTGCGGGCACACGATGGGCGACTCGTTCGACTCGTCAAGGCGATACAGTCCGTTACCATAAACGGTAGGATTGTTGTTAGCCTCGTTGTACCAGTAGAGTGATCCACCAGCTACGGTAAGTTCCTTTACCCAGTCGCACAGTGTGCCGGGGCAGAAGTTCATCTGCACCTTGGGTTTGTTCTTGCCATCATAAATCCAGAGCTCGCCACCCCAGTTAGTTTCAGGCTGTGCGGCATCAAATCCGTGAGCAGCGCAGAAGAAATAGTTACCCTGGAACTCGCAACCTGGGTCAACAAATGCGTTCATGCTGGCGGTGGGTTCAATATCGTTTATATCGAAGATAACGGGCTTCTCGTCTTGTGTCATGGTCCATCCAGCCAACTCGTCGCCATATTCAACCGTAGCTACGCGGGTCCAGATGCGGCCAAACACTACCTCGCGGCTTGGGCCAAAGGTATCGCCACTCTCGCCAATGCCATCAGCATTTACGCCAGGCTTCTGATCCCAAATAACATAGGTGCCAGCCTCGGTGCCATCAGAAGCGCGAAACTCGTTACCGTGTGCGGGATCCCATGCTTTGAAGAAGCAATACTGGTTGTTATAGTTGGTAAGGTTGTCGATGGCCGAGTCGCGGGTATAGCCTTCAAGACCTTTATCCAGTGCGTCTTGGTTCACCTCATAGTTGATGTCTTTAACGATGAATGTTCCCTCTTCGGTGCCATCGCTTACGCACAGCTCGGTGCCAAACTGGTTGTCGGGGTTATCGCCACGGAAGAACACCTTGCGTCCTACGCGAGCATACTTATAGTCTTGGTTAGTTTGCTCTTTGGGGTTGATGTCAAACTTAATCTTATCGGTAAGGCGCTGTGTGCCATCCTTGGTGCCATCGGTAACCCATACCCAGTGCTGCACACCGTTATCGGGATCATACTCGGCGCTCTCATCATCAACAGCGGCAAACACCACCTTGTTTTCGTTTACCTGCATGAAGAACATGGGGTCGCCATTGCCCACAGCATAGCAGTCGGCCAGCTGGAAGGTGCCTTCGGGTGTGCCGTCAGAGATCCAGGGCTCGCGGTCGCCCTCGTCGTTAACGGCCGAGAACACCACCTTGTCGTTAAAGCGTGAGAGATAAGCGGGGCTTGAGCTGCCCTCGCCAGTCTGTATGTCGGCCACCATGTGTGTGCCCTCTTTTGTGCCATCGGTTACCCACAGCTCTTCGCCGTGTGTAGCGTCAGAAGCAGCAAAGAAAGCCTTGTAGCCTTTCTTGGGCGAGCCTACCACCACGAGGTTTTTCTGTTTATCCATCTTACGCTCTGAGGCAACGTTTAGTGTTACGCCGTCGGGAAGCAAGCTAATCACTTCGCCCTTGTTTTCTTGTGCCATTGCGGGTGTGCAAGTGAGGCCAAGAGCCAACAAAAGTAAATAATTCTTTTTCATAATAGAAATTTTTAGTTAGTTAATAAATAATACCACTTTTAAAAAGTATGATGATGGGCGCCCCGCCCTTTCTTGCGGGGCGCTTCTTCTTGTTTGTAGCGTTGTTTTCTTTGTAGTTTTAATTTGTTGTTGTCTTATTTGTTGTTACTTATTAAAATCTTTAGGTAGGAGGCCAAACTGCTGGTAGAAGCACTTGGTAAAGTAACTGGGGCTGGTGAAGCCCACCATGTAGCACACCTCGTTCACCTTTGATCGGCCTTCTTTCAGTAGTGTGGCCGCCATCTTTAGGCGTTCAATACGTATATAGTTGTTGGGCGAGATGTCGAGGGTGCCACGTATCTTGCGGTTCAGGCTGGTGCGGCTCATGTTTAACTCTGATGCCAGCATATCGACATTGAAGGTGCTGTTGTCGATGTTTTTGTGCACGGCAGCTTTCAGTTGCGCGAGGAAGTCGGTGTCGGCCGTACTGATCGACACGGTTTCGGCACTGACGAAGGGCGACTGTGCAAAGGCTTTCTTCACGTCTTCGCGCTGGCGCAACAGGGTGGCCACGGTCTCGGCCAGATAATTGATAGAGAAGGGCTTTACGATGTAGGCGTCGGCCCCGTTCTCCATGCCTTCAAGCTTGGCACTGTCTGACGTTACGGCGGTGAGCAGCACCACGGGTATGTGCGAGAAGGCGGCGCTCTGCTTGATGTTCTTCAGCAGCGTCATGCCATCCATGGGCTCCATCATGATGTCTGACACTACGAGGCTCACGGTGTGGTTGGCCAGCACCTGTAGGGCCTCTTCGCCATCGCCAGCGGTCAGTATGTTATAGTCTTTCAACAGTTGCTTGCGCTCATAGTCGCGCATCTCAACATTATCTTCAACCAGCAACAGGGTATATTTTTTATCGCCATGCTGTTCAAGGTCGTCGGTGGCGGCAGCGGTGTCGGTGGGGCTGGTCATCTCCACTGGGGCTTTCTGCTTCATGGGCAATGATAGGCGAAAGACGTTCATGGTGTCGTCGTCGTCCATGGTTAAGGTGCCACCATGCAGCTCGGCCATCGACTTTGCCATGGCCAACCCTATGCCTGTGCCTGTGGCGGTGGTGTGCATCTCAGAGTTGAGGCGGAAGAAGGGCTGGAATATCTTCTCGCGCATGTCGTGCGGAATAATGTTGCCATCGTTCTTCACCACCAGCGTAAACTGTTGCTCGTTAGCGCTGAGCAGCACGATGATGCGCGAGGCGCAATACTTTACAGCGTTGTTTACCAGGTTGCTCACAATCTTGGTGAAGGCTTCGTGGTCGACGTAAGCGTGCAGGTTGCTGTTTTGTATTGATATTGAGGCGTTAATGTTTCGCTCGCGCATGACGGAACGAAAGCGGTCGTAAACGGCGGTGACGAGGCGCTCGATGTTGCACAATTCGTAGTTGAGGCGCAGCCCATCGCGCTCGGTCTTGCGGAAGTCGAGCAGCTGGTTGATGAGGTCGCTCAGGCGATTGGCGTTCTTGGCCATGATGTTCAGGTCATCGCGCACCTCGGCATTGGTAATGCAATTGCTGCTGATGATATTTTCGAGCGGCGCCTTGATAAGGGTGAGGGGTGTGCGTATCTCATGTGCCACATTGGTAAAGAAGTGTATCTTGCTTTGATACAGCTCTTGCTCTTTCTCGTGCTCAAACTTTTCAATGGCCTTTTGGCGTTTGTGCATTGAGCGCTCGTTAGCAAAGCGCACCAGGCGCCATACCACAAAGCCCAGCAGCATGAGGTATAGCAGCTTGGCCCAGATAGACCACAAGATGTGGGGGCGCACCTCAATCTTCATCTCCAGCTCGTCTTTGCCCCACTGGTTATGATAGTCTTTCATGCGCACACGCAGCTTATAGGTGCCCGAGGGCAGGTTGCTGTAAGCTATGATGTGGTCGGCACGCATGGGCTGCCAGTCGGCGTCAAAGCCTTCAAGCTTATACTCAATCTCAAGGCCCAAGGCGTTGGTATAGTCGAGGGGCACCACGTGCAGCGAGAACGAGTTTTGCGAGTGGCTCAGCGACAGCTCGTGTGTGAACACGATGTTTTTTTCGAGGGGCGAGTCAGGGCTGAAGTTGTTCACCGCCTCGTTGCCTATATTGAGCTGTGTGGCCACGAGGGGCGGCAGCTTGGCGTTTTTGTTCAGCTTCTCGGGTGCAAAGCGTATCATGCCGCTCAGGCTACCCAGGTATATCTTACCATCATTGGCTACGAGCGACGAGTTGTAGTTGAAGTGGTTGTCGAGCAGCAAACTGTTGTTGCTGTAGTGGCGCAGCTGTTTGGTGGCGGGGTTGTAATTGACCAGGCCTTTATAGGTAGTAAACCACAGCGAGCCCTGATGATCTTCGGCTATGCGGAAGATGGTTGAGCCAATGTCGTTGCGGCCCACCGAGAAATGTTTCAACTTGTTTTCGGTGCGGTCGTATATGTAAGCGCCGCCGCCCTGAGTGGTAACCCAGATGGTGCCCTCGCTGTCTTCAAACACTGAGAGCGCCTTGTTTGAGGTTAGGCCGCTGTTGTTAATGGGGTCGAAGTGTTGCCACCGGCTGCCATTGCTGGGCAACATATACACGCTGTTAGTTTGTGTGGCCACCCAGAGGTTTCCTTTCGAGTCGAAGGTAATGTAATTGATAAGGATGGGCGGTATGCTGGCAATGTAGTCGAACCTATCGGTAGCGGCATTGTATCGGCACAGGCCACGTATGGTGCCCAGATAGATAGAGCCATCGGGGGCCCGACTGATGCTGAGGATGATGTTGTCGCGCAAGGCACCAGGGGCGTTGCTGGCCGTAAAGGTGCGCACCACACGCTGGGTGCGGGTGTCGATAACGCGCAGGCCGTATGAGAAGGTGCCCACCCACAGGCGGTCGCCATCAACACAGAGGCCGTGTATATTAGGAAACGTTTCGCTCTCGGCCACATGTTTTATTTCGCCCGTCAGGGGGTTCATACAGTTTAGGCCCTGGTCTTCGGTGCCTATCCATATACGTCCGTCGCGGTCTTGCACAATCTCGCGCACACGACGCCCGTGCATATTGCCCTGTGGCACAAAGCGTTCGAACAGCGGATAGGTGTTGGGCAGATAGTTTACGCCACCAAAGTAAGAGCCCGCCCACATGCCACCATCGCGGTCTTGGTACAGACAGTAAAGAGGGTTGTCTGACAACGAGAAGGGGTCGGTGGGGTTATACATGAGGTGCTTAATGGTGCGTGTAGCCACGTTGTAGATGAACAGTCCCATCTCTGATGCGGCCCACACCTCGTTTTGCTTCTGTGCCACCATGCGCACAAAGAGGGTCTTGCCATCGTAGTGGTCGACAATGGTGCGGCACTGGCGTGTGGCCATGTTTATCTCGCAAAGGCCACAGCGGTCGGCACCCACAAAGAGGCAGTCGGGCGAATAGCTCAATATTGACGATACGATATCGCCAGCAAAGGGCTGACTGCCATCAGCGGCCACAAAGGGTTGTAGCTGTCGTAAGGAGAGGTCGGCGCTGTACAGTCCGGCACCAAACAGTCCTAACCATATACGGTTGTCTTTGCCCAGCGTCATGCCCACCACGTTGCTATAGCCTGTGAGCGGATTGTTGGTCATAGAGCCATCTTTCAGGTTATAGCGAAACACGCCCTGCTCGTTGGCAGCAATGTATATATACTGCTTGTTGCCTGTGATGTAGCTCACCGAGTTGGTAACGCGTGTGCCGCCAGCGGTCTTGGCATGGAAGGGGCTGAAGGCGTCGGTCATAGGGTTGTATATCCACACGCCTATGTCGGTGCCCACCCATATATTGCCTTTCACATCTTCAAAGAGCGAGGTAACGACATTGCTATGTAAGCTATGCTCGTCGTTATGAGCACGATATATTTTAAAAGAGGTGCCGTCGAAACGGTTCAATCCCTCCTTGGTTCCTAACCATATAAAGCCTGTGCGATCTTGTATAACGGTAAAGACGGTGCTCTGCGAGAGACCTGTCTCTACGCCATAATGCTTAAACATATAGTTGGCCTGGCTGGGCTCGGGAAGGAGCCAAGCAAACAATGTTAGCATACAAATGATGATATGATTCTTACTCATAATAGTTGTAGTATAGGTAATTTGTTGTTCAAAATTACGAATAAATCACAACATCTAGGTTATCGTTCACAGGTTTTTTGCTTTGCAAGTTGACGAGTTGACAAGTTGACAAGCTGTTTGCTTTTCTAAGTTGACGAGTAGACAAGTTGACGAGCTGTTTGCTTTTCTAAGTTGACGAGCTGTTTGCTATGGTAACAGCATGTCTACTCGTCAACTTGTCTACTCGTCAACTCTTATTTCAAGAAATTGACGGTGCGCTCGGGCGAATAGAGCTCCCACAGCGAGGCTACGGTCCATCCCGGTGCGAAGAGGTCGTTGTAGAAGCCCTTGCCATTGTGGCCATAGTCCCATGTGGTGTGCTGCACCACCTCGGGGTAGAAACCTTTTTTGGCAATGTTATAGTGGTGCTCGTCGGTAGGCATCAACTGGCAGAGCGACGAGTAGATAACGTCGTACATCTTTGCAAAACGCGCTTCGCCAGTAACATTGGCCAACCACTTAACAATGTGGGGCAACTCGAACACAAACACATCGATATGGTTGTTTTCTACCGACACGTTGCTCCAGCCACGCGACTTAAAGTTGACATCGCCCAGCATCTGTCCCTGTGCGAAGGGCACATCCCAGGTATAATACCACGACATGGCAAAATAAGCAGCCTGCTTGCACAGGTCGATATAGTGGGCGCGCTCTTTGCCTTTGGTTACCATAGCCAGATAATAGGTAGAGGTAACGGCGGCAATGGCAGCCTCTTTATCTTCACAGTTGGCGTCGAGGGTTGACGAGAAGTAGTCGCTCTTCGAGATAATGTTGCGCTCTACATAATCAACGGTGCGCTTGGCAGCAGCCAGGTAGCGCTTGTCGCCAAAGAATTTCCAACCCATCACCAGGGTAGAGGTGGCCGAAGGTGTGCTGCCGCCCGAAGCGTCGATGTCGGCACCCGCATCATTATATTTACGTGCAAAACTGCCGTCGGGCTTCTGCAAGGTTAGGAGGTTGTTGAGCAAGGTGCGCATCTTCTGCTCCCACTCTTTATGCTGACGACCGTGCTGACGCTCATATTTTAGATAATGAAGCATGGCATATACGGCCTCGCTCTGCTGGCGGATAGAGTGTTTCACGTCTTTGCTCTGCGGCATGCCGTGCTTGAAGTTAACAAAGTCGAAGAAGTAGCCTGCCTCGGTAAAGCCGTTCTGCATAAAACTCTTGATAATGCTATGCCCCATGTCTACCAACTGCTTATCGCCATGTGCCTCACCCCACTCTACCTCGTTAAAGGCGTTGAGCAACACGCGGCCGCAGAAGCCTATCTGCACCTCGCGCGAGGGTTTGCAATCGTAGGTAAAGATGGTGTGACCTGAGTTATACTTCAGCGGAAACTCTGAAACATACGACTCGCGGAAGTAATTGCACAGCTGGCTCTTTACCTCGTCGGCGCTGAGCGATTGCTTCAGTGGTTGGGGTTGCATCTGGTCGAAGCAATACTGCCAAGTGTGGGCTACGAAGGCACCGTATGAGGCGGCCTTAGTTTGATGTATGCGCCATGTGAGGGTCTTGCTCTCGCCAGCCTTCATCTTTACAAACGATGTTACTGAAGGGGCCAAGGTGAGCTTACGGATATAGCGACGAGGGCTCTCAACATAAGGATAACCGAAGGTGAGCTTGGTCTTGCCAGTTTCGTTATCAAAACCTAAATAACCGATGGTGGTATTGCCTTGAAGAATAACCTCGCCCGCGGTGTGCTGTGTTTGCACGTCGGCAGCACCTTTTTCTACACGCAACACGCTCCAGCCTGAACCCGTGGTGGCGTTATACACACTGGTGAGGGGGGTTGAGAGGCGGTCGTCGCGGAAATTCCAACTGCTGCTTGTTGCAAACGAGGGGGCCTCTTTGGGCGAACGCAGGTTGCGATGATACCAGAAGCCGGGCAGATAAAACTCGCTGCCCTCGGTGCTAAGACCTGTGGCAAGCTGTGCGCCAAAGTTGAAGTAAACGTCAGCATCGGCCTTTAGGTTGATGGTTACTATCTTGTCGTCGCCATCGGTGGTAACGGTTTGCGATATCTGTAGCGGCAGCTGTGTGCCCTTGGCCTCATACTTACCATTATTAAGATGTAGCTGATGGGCCACGGCCATATTGCCAGGTTGCTTAAGCAGCAACGTAGCCTCAATATCTTGCGCATGGCCCGACAACGGAGCAAAGATGAGGGATGAGAGCATTAGCGCTTTCCACATTTCTTTTTGTTTGTTCATACGTATCATTGTTTTTAATTAATAGGCATGTTGTTTTTAGTTGTCGCAAAATTACGCCTTACCTATATATATTAATGACACATATGGGCTTAAAAATGAAAAGAACAGACCAAAATGGCCTGTTTTGTCTTTTTGAACCATATTTCGCCCCACAGAAGGCGATTTTGGTTCAATAGTTTTATTTTTTGAAGATGTAAGAATGGGAAAAGGAGAGGTCTTCTTACATTTCACATCTCACATCTTACATCACACATATCGCACAGAGCAAGAAATGTTTGTGTTATCATGATTGAAACAGTTACAAATCGATGCGCAAGCTGAGGGTTTGCCCATCGGTGCCCAGATGCCAGCGGCTGCGCTCGCCCGTAAGCTTATCGCCCAGCCAGTAGCCAGCCTCGGTGGCGGCAATGCCAATGGCGGCTCCCACCACTACATCGTCCCAGTGGTGGCGGTTGCGACGCACACGGTCGACGGCGGTAACGGTGGCTACGGTGTAGCCCGCCACGCTAATCCATGGTGAGGTGTGCCGAAACTCTTTGTCTAACATGCGGGCACCACAAAAGGCTACGGCGGTGTGGCCCGACGGAAAGGCGTGGTTGTCGGTGCGGTCGGGGCGCATATCGTTTATGCTGTGCTTTAAGATATAGGTGGTGCCAGCGGTGATGCCTATCGAGAAGGCGCCATCAACAGCCAAGCGTTTCCACGAACTGGCCGACTCTACGCCACAGCCTTTCAGCGTGAAGGTGGCTACCAGGGGCACATATTCGAGCACGTTGTCAATGCCATCGCCATGATATCTTTTGCCTTGCGCACTCAGCGTAAGGGGGCAGAAAACGAGGGCGAGCAGAAGTGTAATGAGCTTATTCATATTGCTTTACAGGTTGATGCGTTGGTATGATTTTGGTTGCAAAGATACTACAAATAAGATAGATAGCCACAGGGGGCAGCGGCTGTATTATGTTAAAAATGTGTTAAAACACAAGGAGCGGGGTTGAAAAGTGTGTGCATAGGTTGTCTTTGCTATAGAAACAGCCTGACTTACTGGCCTTACAGAACAATAGAAACACGATAACACACAAATCACACATTAAAGAAAACATTAAAAAGCAACACTACAATTAGATAACACAAAGAAAACACACACAGGATGACACAAACGCTATATTACGAATAGTTTTTTGTTGAAAAGAACACATTAGCTCTCTAATGTAGAAAACGATTAAAACAAAAGAAAACATTGGTTTGAGAAAAGAAGATTGGTTGTAAGAAAAAAAAGATTGGTTCGTAAAAAGAAAAGAGGTGTATGATAAAACGCAAATAACGTTTTTCATACACCTTTATTATTATTCAGAATATGTCGGCTATGGAAGACATATTTATGCTAAAATATGTCGGCTATGGAAGACATATTTATGCTAAAACATGTCGGCTATGGAAGACATATTTATACTAAAACATGTCGGCTATAGAAGACATATTTATGCTAAAACATGTCGGCTATGGAAGAAAAATTAGTATTCTTTCTGATAAAGCACTACAAAATATGATATCATTTCTTTTTCTTACACAAGCCTTTTACCTTGTTTACGGCTCCCTTGGTGGCGTTTGACACCTTGTTGCCCACCGACTCTTTGCCTCCCGACACGGCCGAAGCAGGATTTTCTTTCAGCTCAGCAGCGCTGGGAGTGTCGGGGGTGTCAGGATTGCCAGCCAAGCCGTTGAAGTATTTTACCAGTCGGCGGTCTTCATCGGCCGAGCCCGAGGTGGTTTTCACTGAAGACGTTTGTGTGCCATACTGTTTGTGCTTGAGGGTGATTTGAACCGGAAGACCCTTGCCGTCGAGCTTCATCGTCACATTATAGTGGTTGGTCTTGTCTTCCTTCTCTTCAAGAGTAAAGGTCTCGGTGTTGCCCGTCTTCTTATAGTTTTGAATGGTGAAGCAAGGATCAGAGTCGCCATCCATCCAAAACATCTTCTTGTTACGATCAATCACGTTGCGACCAAAAGAGGTGTAGAGCAGCTGAATTTGTGCCGAAGCACTCATAGCAAGCATCAGCAATAGTGCTGTAAGTAGTTGTCTAGTTTTCATGTTGTTACAGTGTTTAAAGGGTTGATATTATTGTTATATTATTTAGCTCGAACCCTTGCCCCATGATTGAGGCAAGAGGCAAGCGAGGTTTCTATCGTAAATGTTTTTTATTCTGCTTTGTTCAAAATGGCTTCCACTTCATCTTTGCTAAAGCCTGTTGTCATAGCTATTTGATCAGTGTTAATGCCAATAGAATGAAGTAACTTCACGCCGTTCTTAAGCTGCTCGGTCTTTTGTTGAAGTTCTTCACTCTTCTGTTGAAGCTCTTCATCCTTCTGTTGAAGCTGATCATCCTTCTGTTGTAGCTGATCATCCATCTGTTGTAGCTGATCATCCTTCAGCTTCAGTTCCTTATCACGTTTCATTATAGCCGTGTCACGGTCTTCTATCGCCTTGTAGTATTCGTCTTCTACATTCATGTCTTGACGCATTTCCGAGTCGGCAGCAGCAGCCGTTAAACGATGCAGCATATACATCATGTCGGCATCATCCTCATATTTGTTTTCGTCGATATTGAGCACCTGTTTATCTTCAGCATCTTTTCTCGACTGGTCGAAAATACTGAGCACCTTTTCCAGGCGGTTGTTCACGCGCCCTTTCAGTAGGGGTATCTGCACAATGATGCTATTGTGTGTAAGGCTCTCAACAAAGGGCTCTTCCTTACCATCTTTCACCACCAGGCCGTTATAGTCGTACACATCGTGGTTGACGTAAACCACAGGCTCTTTGATGTCGCCCACACGATGGCCGAGTAGGTAGACGGCCACCATAGGATAGGCGAAGCCCTTCGGCGAGTCGGTGCGAATGTTCAACTTGTTGCTATATTGCGCGCCAAGATACTGCCTAAAGCGCAGCGTCTCAGTGTCGAGCCATGTCTTCTGCAGTTCGATAAGGATAACACGGTCTTTAAGCTTGTTGCTCTCAGCATCTTTCTCGCGCACAGTGGCAGCAAAATCAATACGAAACATTGAAAGCGTGTCGCGCGTGGCGTTCACATACTCATGCGGGCGCATCTCTACCTTCACCACCTCTTTCTTTAGCAGTGCCGAAAGTATGGTTTTAGATATGCGTTCGTCAGACATGATGTATTTGAACACAGAGTCGTAAATAGGGTTAGCAACATGTAGTATCATAAGCGTTGAGCATTTTCAGATGATTACAATTGCAAACTTACTATTTTTTGCGCAAAATAGGTGCAATTTAGATAAAAAAAATGCTTCGCTGAAGAAAAAATAAGAGAAAACCATCAGCGCAAGCACACGTATCGGTGCTCACATAACCATATATATAATAAGGTGTAAATGAGGGCTGAACGCAAGCGCGGCGTGAGCGTATGCACTTGAAACAGAGAAAAAGATACGTGCGAAAAACAGTTTTTGCATAAATATACAAAAACGAGGATGAAAATGAATAATTATGCAAGCCCGATATTTTACGTTTGTTAACAAAAGATTATTTAATTATCTTACGATATGTAAGCAAACAGAGATGCAATGCTTACACTTTTCAAAGTTGATACCTCTGATATGAGAAACCCTTGGTTTCAGACCGTGAAACCATGGGTTTCAGGCGGTAAAACCCTTGGTTTTGCAACGTAAAACCCATGCTTTCAGACCGTAAAACGCGGCATATCAGAA
>CAKQFW010000013.1 GCA_934230965.1 uncultured Prevotella sp. | reverse complement strand
TGTCGATGTTGCGGTCAACACTGATAGAGATGTTTTGCAGTTCGGTGCTTTCACTGTTTTCAGTGTAGGCGCTGGCATAGCGCAGCTTGATTGTTTCAGCTTCGCGCTCGTCAATTTGCAGTTTTTCCTCAATCTGCAGCGAGGCAATATCCTTGGTGATGTTGTTTGAACCCAAGGGGATAACGGCCAGATGACGCAATATGTTGTGCCAATATACCGATACCGTGGTAGTGTCAGCGCCCAAGTCAACCAGCATACATCCTGCTCGGCGCTCTACCTCTGTCAGCACGTTTTCGGCCAAAATCAGCGGAGCAATGTACATATCGGCAATGCGTATGTGTGCGCTTTCAAAACATTTCTCCAGCTTGTTATAGAACGAGCGACGCCACAAGATGTTCAAGAAGTTGCCTTCTAAACGTTTACATTCAATGCCGATGGGGTCTATCTGGTATTGCATGTCAACCTTATATTCTTGAATAGCAGCTTCTAATATCTTTTGGTCGGCGTATGTCATGGCGCGGTTTGAGTCGAGGATAGAGTCAACCATATCCTGTGTGATGATGGCCTCTTCAGGTTGCTCGCGCACGATGGTGTTTTTAATGCTGCGTAAGCTTTGTCCGCCTATGCCCACATACACCTTTGCTATTTCTGTTTTCAGGTTGTTTTTCAGTTTCTTCACCAGGTTGGTAAGAGCAGCAGTGGTCTTATCAATATTGTAGACCACGCCTTTGCGTATGCATAGAGTGGAATCTTCCTTGGCTACAGCAAGAATGGTTATGCTGCCGTCAAGGTTTTTCTTTCCCGCGATGCCGGTCATTTTCGATGACCCGAGTTCTATTGCAATGATAAATTCCTTATCCATACGTATATGTTTTGTCTTGTTCTTTTTTCCTTTTATTGATGAGCGACGGGCTTTTTGCTTGGCGTCTTCTTTGTTGTCGCTTTTGCATTATTAGCCTTTTTCTGTTCGGTATTTTTGTTCTCTGCCTTTTTCTGTTCGGCTTTTTTAGCTTCTGCCTTTTTGTTCTCTACCCTTTTAGTTTCACCCTTTTGGGGTTGTGCCTTTTGCGTTGTAGCCTTTTGTGGCTCGGGTTTTGTGTTTGATGGCTGCGCATTGGCTGCCTTCTTGATGGCTGCCGAGTCGGGCTTCGTTACGACAGGTGGCGTAGGCATAGGGCGTTGTTTGTCTGAGTGCCGTTTGCAGATGATTTGGTTGTCAAATTCGATGTTGATATAATCGTATTTGTTCCATCCTGCTTGCGACAGACCATAGTGGTAGAATTTCTCCAGTCGGGTAAACTTCTTGTCAACAAACTCGTTGATAAGTTTCTGTCGTTTCTCCTTATTAGCAGCTTCGGGCAGCGGACCCAGGCACACGATGTGGTCGCCTATGCGTGGCACAATCTCAATGTCGGCGTTGGGCAGCACGTTAATCTGTTCCACCAGGTTGTGCCACAGGTCGTTTGCCATGATAGCTTTTGCAAGTGGCGAGAGATATTTTACGGCAAACGTGCGACTGATATTACCTGTCGCGATGACGAGATCGCTGGTGTATGCCGAGTTGGGCATGATGCAGTCTTTATCGTCAAGATAATAGTCGTCGCCGTTTTCGGCTTTCACCCTTACTACGGGCGTGAGCTGACTGATAGAGATATATACCTGTCCGTCTTCTGTTTTATAACATTCGGCGGTCTTTACAAAGGCGCTTCTCTTCAGCATCTCTTCAATGTTTCGCGCGTTGATGTGCTGCATTTGCTTTCCCAGCGGAAACATATCGGCCTGCTTCAGGCGTTTGCTTATTTCTTTTGCGTCGATGAAACCACCTGTCCGCTCATCGTCGATGCTGATGTTTGCTTTTGTGCATACGCGCATGGTTTCGTCTGGCTTGTTAAACACCGTGAAGGCGAAAACCAGATACGTTCCCAGTACGAGATTGGCGATGATCAGCAGTGCTTTCTTCCACTTCATCCTTTGCTTTCTAATATCTTAGCTATCTGAGGCACATAATTGTCGAGGTCGCCAGCGCCGAGCACGATGAGCACGTCGAAGTCGCGATGCTTCACCAGGTCGAGCACGTCTTCCTTATGTATCATGCTCTTTTCTACGCCAGGCTTCAGGTTGTCGTAGATGAGCTTTGAGGTGACGCCCGGTATGGGTTGTTCGCGTGCGGGGTAGATGTCGCACAATATTACCTCGTCGAGCTGACTCAGCGCATCGGCAAAGTCTTTGTAGAAGTCGCGTGTGCGAGTATAGAGGTGCGGCTGGAAGATGGCCGTAATCTTGCGGTTCTTATACAGCTCGCGTATGCTTTTTGCGCTTTGGTAAATCTCCTTTGGGTGATGAGCATAGTCAGACAAGAACACCAGTTTGTCGGACTTAATCTTGAAGTCGAAACGACGCTGTGCGCCGTGGAAGGTCTTCATGCCATACTTTAGTTCTTCGGCTGTGCATCCGTTGAGCTGTGCCATAGCCATAGCTGCCACACCATTTTCAATGTTGATGGGTATGGGCTGTCCTAGTTGTATGCCCTTTACAGTTTCGATGGGCGATACAAAGTCGAAGGTAATCTCACCATTCTCAATCACGATGTGCTCCGCCCGGCTGAATGAGGGTGGTATAATGGCGGAAGCTTTCAAGGTAAGCCTCCTTAGTGCCATAGATGTCGAGGTGGTCGGGGTCGGTTGAGGTGATGACACTCATCCAAGGGCGCAGCCAGTGGAACGAGCGGTCAAACTCGTCGGCCTCAATCACAACATAGTCGCTGGTGTCTGATAAGATATAGTTAGTGCCATAGTTTTTCGAGATGCCGCCCAAGAAGGCGTTGCAGTCGAGATGGCTCTGGTGCATGATGTGTGCACACATGGTAGATGTGGTGGTCTTGCCGTGTGTTCCAGCAAAGCACAGACCTTTGTGTGTGCGTGTAAGAGTGCCGAGCACCTGAGCGCGCTTCTCAATGGTGAAGCCTCCCTCGCGGAAGTATTGCAGCTCTTTGTGCTCTTGTGGTATGGCGGGCGTGTAGATAACGAGGCACGACTGCGCGTTGCGACAAGCCTGAGGTATCTCGTCGATGTTCTCTTCATAGTGAATGAGCATGCCCTCTTTCTCTAACTGACGTGTCAAGTCGCTGGGCGTTTTGTCATAACCGGCCACTACCAAGCCTTTACGTATGAAGTAGCGTGCGATGGCGCTCATGCCTATGCCGCCAGCTCCTACAAAGTATACGGCTTTAATATCTTTAATATCCATTTCGTTGTTGTTCCTTCTGTTACGATGTGTTCTTATTACTTGTTGTGGTGCTTAGCCTTTTCGGGCTGCCAACTTCAGCACCTCGTTGGCAATGATTTCGGCCGAGTCGGCCTGTCCCAGTTTCTTTACGTTCTCGCTCAGCTGTTGCAGGCGGGCGGCGTTGTTTACGGTGTCAACGGCCAGCTTTAGCAGCTGCTGTGGCGCGTCGGCATCTTTTACATATAGGGCGGCATCTTTGTTCACCAGCGCCATGGCGTTCTTGGTTTGATGGTCTTCGGCCACATTGGGCGAGGGTACCAAGATAACGGGTTTGCCGATGAGGCAGAACTCGCTGATAGAGCTGGCACCAGCACGGCTGATGACGAGGTCGGCAGCCTTATAGGCAGCGCCCATGTCGGCAATAAAGTCGGTAGCCTTCAGCATGGGCAGTGGCTTGTGGGCTTTCAGTTGCTCGCCAATGGCGGCGCTGTAATATTTGCCCGTTTGCCAAATAAACTGCACACCGCTCTCCTCAACCAAGTCGAGATGTTGCAGCACGCTCTCGTTAATAGTGCGAGCGCCTAAGCTTCCGCCCACCAGCAAGATGGTGCGCTTTTGTGGGTCGAGACCAAAACTCTTGATAGCCTCTTCGCGGCTAATGTTGGTTTCAAGCAGCGCCTGTCGCACGGGGTTGCCCGTCTTTATAATCTTGTCGGCGGGGAAGAAACGCTCCATGCCGTCGTAGGCCACGCATATCTTCTCGGCCTTATGTGCCAAGTGCTTATTGGTAACGCCAGCATACGAGTTTTGCTCTTGTATCAAGCACGGTATGCCCATGCTGCTGGCTGCATCCAGTGTGGCGCCGCTGGCATATCCGCCTACGCCTACTGCCACCTGTGGGTTAAACTCTTTAATGGTTTTCTTCACCATGCGTTTGCTCTTCAAAAAGTCGAGCGCCACGCCAATGTTTTTGGGCGACCACAGCGGACGTATGAAGCCCCTTACGGGCAGACCTATGATGCGATATCCTGCTGCGGGCACACGTTGCATCTCCATTCGTCCCAGTGCGCCTACAAATAGAATGTCGGCCTCAGGGTGCTTTGCCTTAATGGCATTGGCTATGGAAACGGCGGGAAAGATGTGTCCTCCTGTTCCGCCACCGCTGATGATAATTCTTAATTGCTTCTCCATCTTTTTTATGTTGAAGGGTAGGTGTGTTTCGCCTGCCTGTATGTGCTATATTATATAATAAGGTGTAAGTAATTCTTCCGACGTTGTGCCAGAATATGCCTATTTAATGCAAAGATACTGCAAATCAGTTGAAAGACAAAATATTTTTTTCTTTTTTATTGGCGAGTAATAAAACTATTCGCAAAAAGTTCTATCTTTGCAACATAACTAAAAACGATAACACTTTTTTTCAACATTACAAACTATGATGAAACCAATGATAACGCTACAAAACCATCGCTATAACTCACGGTTAACATCGCCCGTTGGCCTGTTGCTTATAGCGGCTTTGGCTTGCCATAGCACCGCCGAGGCACAGGTGCAGATGCAAAGCCTCAGTGTGTTACGCGACACCATCTCTACCGACCTCACTGTTCATCAAAAAGGTATCGTAAACAATGCCCTCGATGTGTTGCAAGGCAATGCTGCGGGTGTAAACGTTACCTCAAATGGCATGGACCGCATGGCTCAGCTTAGCGCTGTACGTGTGCGCGGTACTACCTCAATTATTGGTGGTAACGACCCTCTTGTTATCATTGATGGTGTAACCTCCGACATTGCCACCCTTTCAACCATCTATCCTGCCGATATTGAGAGTCTTGCCGTGCTGAAAAACGCTTCTGAAACCGCCCTCTACGGTTCGCGTGGTGCCTCGGGCGTGATTGAGGTAAAGACCAAGAAGGGCACAGGTGGCGGCTTTCAGATATCTTATGAGGCCAACATTGGCTTCGAAACCATGGCGCGCAAATTAGAGATGCTGTCGGGTTCCGAATATCTTTCCACGGCTCGAACCCTTGGTGTTCATGCCAATGATGGCGGTTATAACACCAATTTCTTCGATGCCATCACCCGCACGGGCTTCGTGCAGAACCATTTCCTGGCCTTTAGTGGCGGAACCGAGAAGTCGAATTATCGTGCCTCGTTCGGATACATTGACCACAATACCATTATTAAAGACAAAGATTATACCAACTTGGTGGCCAAGATTGATGTCACCCAGCATGCTTTTGATGACCGCCTGACAGGGCAGTTTGGCGTCTTTGGCTCTACCTTCCGCAACAACGATATCTTCGACACTAAGGCGCTGTTCTATTCGGCTGCCTGTCAGAACCCCACCTATCCGTCGGGGCGCGATGCCAATGGCAATTGGATAAAGAACGGCAATGCCTATCAGATAAATCCGCCCAAGGCGGTGTTGGCCGAACGTAAAGACCAAAAAGAAATATATTTCAACACCCACCTACGCCTTGAATACCGCTTAGCACCCTCGCTCACCCTCGCTGCTTTCGGCAGCTATTCGCATGCGTCAACCGAGAACGCCGAGTTTTGTCCCACCTGGGTATGGGCGCAAGGCAATGTGTATCGTGGCGAGTTTAAAAAGCAAGAGTATTTGGCTAATCTCTCGCTCAACTATTCACACACCAGTGGCCCCCATGCCCTGTCGGCTGCCGCTGCCGCCGAGTATCATAAGCAAGAGCGCTCAGCCTTTTGGTCACGTGCTAAAGGCATCACTACCAACGTTTTTGGTTACGACAATATTGGTGCTACGGCCTCTCGCCCCTATGGAGGCACGTCGAGCAGCTACGACGACCAAACCCTCGGCTCGTTCATGGCCAATGCTGCTTATACCCTCTTCAACCGCTATGTGCTCACGGCCACGCTTCGTGCCGACGGCTCGTCGATGGTAGGCGACGACCATACGTGGGGCATCTTTCCCTCAATATCTGGCGAGTGGAATGTGTTGAAAGAACCCTTTATGCACACGGTGAAAGGCATCAGCACCTTGAAGTTGCGCATGGGCTATGGCCAGTCGGGCAACTTGGGTGGTATCAGCGCCTACACCACCATGGATAATGTGCAGCAAACGGGCATCGTGCCTGTAAACAATACACCCACTGTAACGCTGGGTGCCATACGCAACAACAACCCCGATTTGAAGTGGGAAACCAAGTCTACCTTTAACATTGGTGGCGAGATAGGTCTGTGGCATAACCGCCTGATGCTCACGGCCGAATATTACTACTCAAAGACCACCGATATGCTATATGCCTACGATGTGCCCGTGCCGCCCTTCGTCTACGATAAGTTGCTGGCAAACATAGGCTCAATGTCGAACCAAGGCTTTGAGATTGGCTTCTCGATAGCCCCTGTTCAAACTCGCGACATCGACCTCAATATCAACCTAAATCTCTCGTTCCAAAAGAACAAACTGCTGTCGTTGTCGGGACAATATAAAGGCATGGATATGTCGGCAGCGCCCATCACCGCAATGGGATCGATAGATGGTGCCGGGCAGAATGGTGGCGACAATAACCATGTGCTCTATCAAATTGTGGGTCAGCCCCTCGGCGTGTTCTACTTGCCCCACTGCACAGGGTTGTATAAAGACGAACAGGGCACCATGAAATATGATATCGCCGACCTTGACGGCGATGGCACCATCGACTTTGGCGATGGTGGCGACCGACGTATCTGCGGACAAGCTACGCCGAAGGCTACGCTGGGTTCTAATATCTCGCTGCGCTACCGTCAGTTCTACCTGTCGTTGCAAATGAATGGCGCCTTCGGCCATAAAATATTTAATGGCACGGCGTTGGCTTTCAACAATATGTCGTCGTTCCCCGTCTACAATGTGCTGAAGGGGGCACCCGAGCGTAATATTGTTGACCAAAATGTGTCTGACTATTGGTTAGAGCGTGCCGATTATCTTAACATCGAGTGTCTTACCGTGGGTTATAACGTGCCCATCAAGTCGCGCGTGGTGCGCTCGTTGCGCCTATCATGCAGCGTAAACAATCTGGCCACCATCACTGGCTATAGCGGCGTAACGCCTATGATCAACTCGTATGTAATGAACTCAACCTTGGGCATCGACGACAAACGTTGCTATCCCACCTATCGCACCTTTTCAATGGGGCTGAGCATGCAGTTTTGATACGAACCGTTTTTTTTACTTGATTACATCATGAAACGAACAAATATATTTTTCGCGGTGACCCTCTGTTGCTTGTCGCTCTCGCTCACCGCTTGCCTTGACGAACATCCTAAAGATCAGGTTCCTGAAAAAGAGATATACGACTCGGCCAACAGCCTTTATGTTAATGCAGTGGCATCGCTGTACAATTATATCGGCGCCCATGAAGAGGGCGAGGGGCTGCAAGGCACCTGCCGTGGCATTTACGATTACAATACGTTTACCACCGACGAGGCTATCATCCCAATTCGTGGTGGCGACTGGTATGATGGTGGCCTATGGAAAAATATGTACAACCACCGCTGGACAGCCTCCGATACCGAACTGTATAACGTATGGAAATATCTGTATAAGGTGATAGTGCTGGCTACGCGCTCGCTCGAAACCATCGATCAGCATGCACAGTTGCTTAGCCCCACGCAGCAGCAAGCCTATAAGGCCGAGGTGCGGGCGGTAAGGGCCATGTTCTATTATTATGCTATGGATATGTTTGGGCGTGTGCCTCTTATGCAGAAGGCCGACCAAACCATTGCCGAAACCCGACAGAGTGACCGTAGCACGATGTTTCGCTATATCATAAGCGAACTGCAAGCTGCCGAGCCCTTGCTCGATAATGCGCACAGCAACCTTGAGGGCAATAGCTATGGGCGTGTAACGCGCCCCGTGGTGTGGTTCTTACTGGCTAAGTTGGCACTCAACGCCGAGGTGTATACCAACGACTACTGGACCACAGCCCCCAACGCCTCCGGCTCCAGCATCTTCTTCAATGTTGACGGGCAGCAACTTAACGCCTGGCAAACCTGTGTACACTATTGCAACCTCATTGCACAAAGTGGCTACACGCTGGCCTCCGACTATACGCAAAACTTTGCCGTACATAACGAAAACTCAGTAGAAAATATCTTTACAATTCCGATGGATAAGATGATTTATCCTAACGAGTTTCACTACCTCTTCCGCTCGCGCCACTATGCGCATGGCGGTGCCTATGGTGGCGCTTCTGAAAATGGGCCGTGCGCCACACTGCACACCATGGCGGTGTATGGTTATGGCACCAGCAGCCCCGATGCCCGACTCGACTATAACTTCTACACAGGAAAAGTGGTGGTCGATGGTAAAGAGGTGATGCTCGACGATGGCACCCCACTGAAATATGAGCCCTTGGCTGTAGAACAGAACCTTACGGCCAGCAAATATATTGAGACAGCGGGTGCACGTATGAAGAAATATGAGGTAGACCGCACTGCCTATGCCGATGGCCGACTGCCTAACAACGATATTGTGCTGTATCGTTATGCCGATGTGCTACTGATGAAGGCCGAGGCCTTAGTGCGCAATGGCGAAAGTGGCGACGAACCGTTTAACGCTGTTCGACGTCGTGTGGGCATGGCCGAGAAGGCGGCTACGCTCGACAATATTCTCAACGAGCGCCTACTGGAATTGGCATGGGAGGGCTGGCGCCGCCAAGACCTCATCCGCTTTGGGCGCTTCACCCAGGCCTACGACATTCATACCCCCAGTCAGCTTGATGCCAAACAAGCTTCTATCGTCTTTCCCATTCCACAAAAGGCCATCGACCTAAATGGTGGCTTGACACAAAACCCCGAGTATGAAACAAAATAATAATTAATTAATGCTCTGTTGTAGAAATAAAAACGCGAATTGTATATTTATGCATGAGGTTGTATAAATATGCAATTCGCGTTATTTTATGCTTACGATAAAAACTCATCAACGCAAAGCGCGTGATGAATATTGTTTCGTCATTGCCTATACAGCAGCCGGTTGTGCCACAGCGGGCGTGCTTTGGTTGTTGCCCGAACTATTGCTTACCAGGTCGCTACGCTTTTGTGCGGTGCGGCTGATGCTGAGGATGGCGCCTAGGTAGATACAGTTGATGATTGACGAGGTACCACCCTTGCTGATAAGTGGTAGCGGCTGCCCCGTGATAGGTGCCAATCCCACGGCCACCATCATGTTAAACAGCGCCTGTGTTACCAGCATGAGCGCGAGGCCCATAGCCAGATAAGCCGGGAAGTTGTTTTCGCAGCGGTTAGCAATATAGCCTGTGCGCACCAGTAATACAATGTATAGCGATGCCACGAAGATGGCACCAAGGATGCCCATCTCTTCAATAATGATGGCGAAGATAAAGTCGGAGTAGGCTTGCGACAGGTGGTCGCACTCTTCCGAGTTGCCTGGCCCCTTACCTTTAATGCCCGATGATACGATGGCAATATTAGCATGTGCGCGTTGCGCATCGGCGTCGAGGTCGATGTCCTTCGGTGTCAACTCTTTCGTGTCGAAGAACTTGTCGATACGCGATTTCCACGTGTCCATACGGTGCAATATCTTCGACCCGAAACCGCTCTCTTCTTTCTTCTGAGCAGTGGTAGCCACCAGCTCGGTCTTTGCTTTGCCCTCTTTAGCCGCCTCGCGCTCCTTATCTTTACCCAGCAACATGATGGCCGACAGCGCCAGCGTGATGCCCAGCAGCGCCACGCCCAGCAGTTTGCCCAGTTGCGATACAGGCACACGGCCAATAATCATCATCATATACACCACGGCGCTGAGCAGCACAGCGGTAGACAGGTTCTCAAAGAAGATGAGAGGAACAATCATGAACCACACCGTGAGCACATATCTAAAGGCCAGGCGGTCGGCCCCATTCTCGGTTTGCATGGCGCTAAGAATTTGTGCCGTAGCCAGCACCATAGTGCCCTTACCTATCTCTGAGGGCTGAAACTTGATGCCAAGGATGTTAATCCATCGGTGTCCGTCGTTCACAGCGCCCGCAAAGTATACGCCCACGAGCAAGAGGATGGAGATTGCCAACAAGAAGGGCAACGCCACCTTAAAAAACTTGCACGGTATGTTCATCGTCACAATCATGGCACCCACGCCCACGATAAGCAGTCCAATGTGCTTAGCCACTGGCTTCATGTAGCTACCGTTTTCGTAGGTGAGCTGTGACGAGGCCGAATATACCTCGACGATGCTGATGACGCAGAGCAATAAGAAAATCATCCATATCACCTTGTCGCCCTTGAAGATGTTGTTCAGTGTCTTGTTCATTGTTTATGCGTTTTGTGTCTGTTCTTGAGCCATGGCGTGCACCAAGGTCTTGAACTGTTCGCCACGGTCTTCCATGTTCTTGAACAGGTCGAAGCTGGCGCAGCAGGGGCTCAGCAGCACGGTGTCGCCAGCCTTGGCCAGCTCGGCACACGCCTTCACACAGTCGGGCATGCTATGGGTGTCGCGCACGGGCAGTCCGAGGCCATCGAAGAAGTTGTGCAACTTAGTGTTATCGGCACCCAGATACACCAGCGCGGCGCATTTCTTTGCCACCATCTCCTTAATCTCGTTATAGTCGTTGCCCTTGTCCTTTCCACCCAAGATAAGGATGGTGGGTGTGGTCATGCTCTCCAGCGCATACCAGCAGGCGTCTACATTGGTGGCCTTCGAGTCGTTAATGTATCGCACACCGTTCACCACGCCCGCCTTCTCCAAGCGATGTTCCACACCAGGGAAGTCGGCCAGGCCAGCAGTAAGTGCCTCGTGACTGATGCCGAAGATGTTGGCGGCCAATCCGGCTGCCAACTGGTTATAGATGTTGTGCTTGCCCTCCAGCGCCAGCTCTTCGCGCTTCATCTTGAAGAGGGTGGGGGCCAGCAGCTGATACATGCCGTCTATGATGGCACCTTGGCATCCGTCTTCCATGTTTTCGGCAAACGGATATTGGCGCGCCTTGATATCGTATTTAGGCAACTCGCCCTTGATGATGGGGTCGTCGTTCCAATAGATGAAGGCGTCGTCTTCGGTCTGGTTCTGTATGATGCGCATCTTGGCGTCTACATAATTCTGCATGCAGAAGTCGTAGCGGTCAAGATGGTCGGGGGTGATGTTCAGCAAGATGGCAATGTCGGCCTTAAAGTCGTACATATTGTCGAGCTGGAACGAGCTTAGCTCAATCACATACACAGGCTTGGGCTGCTCGGCCACCTGTAGGGCTAGCGAGTGTCCTATGTTTCCTGCCAAGCCAGCATCGATGCCCGCTTTCTTAAAGATGTGGTAGATGAGCGAGGTGGTAGTGGTCTTGCCGTTGCTGCCTGTTATGCACACCATCTTGGCGTTGGTATAGCGGGCTGCAAACTCAATCTCGCTGATGATATGTATGCCCTTGGCCATAGCCTTCTGTATCATCGGAGCCTCTTTCGGTATACCGGGGCTCTTGATAATCTCGTCGGCGTTTAGTATCTTTTCTTCGCTATGATGCTTCTCTTCCCACTCAATGTTGTGAGCGTCGAGCATGGTCTTATACTTGTCGTGGATGGCCGACATGTCGCTAACAAACACATCGAAGCCTTCTTTTTTTGCCAGTACGGCGGCGCCAGCTCCACTCTCGCCGGCTCCTAATATTACGATTCGTTTCATATATAAAAAGCCCCTCCTTGCCTCCCCCGTAGGGAGGAGCAGAGGCGCGGAGTTATTTAAGTTCTTATTTATTGCTATACATTAATGCTGAGTATTACCACCTCCTCCCCACCAGAGAGGCCGGGAGGGGCTTTTATCTAATCTTCAGCGTGATAATTGTCATGGCTGCCAGAATGATGGTAACAATCCAGAAGCGTATGGTAATTTTCGATTCGTGTATGGCGCCCTTCGGCTTACGAATGAGGTAACGACATTCGGGGTCGAGCTGGCACTCTTGCGTGCGGAAGTTGTCGTGTATAGGCGTGCGCTTAAAGATGCGCTGCTTCACGCCGTGACGCTTGCCCCACTTAAAGTAGTAAACCTGAAGGATAACGCTCAAACTCTCGACGAAGAAGATGCCGCACAAGATGGGCAGCATGAGTTCTTTGTGAATGATGATGGCCGACACGGCAATGATGCCACCGATGGTGAGCGAGCCTGTGTCGCCCATAAACACCTGTGCGGGATAAGCGTTGTACCACAAGAAGCCGATGAGGGCACCAATGAAGGCGCACATAAACACCACCAGTTCTTCCGACTGTGGTATATACATGATGTTCAGGTAGTTGGCATATTCGATATGACTGCTTACATAGGCCAATATGCCGATGGCCACACCTATGATGGCCGAATTGCCAGCACACATGCCATCCATACCATCGTTCAGGTTGGCGCCGTTAGATACAGCCGTTACCACAATAATGGTCATGATAACAAACAATATCCATCCTACCGCCGTTTTATACTTACCACAGAACGACATGATGTGCGAATAGTCGAGGTTGTGCCCTTTGACAAACGGAATGGTGGTCTTTAACGACTTGGTGGCCTCGGCGCGGTGCTTCACCACCAGCTCGTTCGACTGCTGGTTTTCAATGGCCAGGTTCTCGTTCATCTTTACGTCGGGCGACATCCACAGCACCAAGCCCACGATGAGGCCGATGCCCACCTGTCCTACAATCTTGTATTTGCCTTTCAATCCTTCTTTGTTGCGGCGGAATATCTTTATATAATCGTCCATTCCGCCCAAGAAGCCCAGCCATACGGTGGTGATAATCATTAAGATAAGATAAACGTTGCGCAAGCGGCCCAGCAGCAGTACGGGCACCAATATGGCAATGATGATGATGATGCCACCCATTGAGGGCACGCCTATCTTCTGCACGCCAAAGGGGTCGATGCTGGCGTCGCGTTGTGTCTCGGTAATTTGTTTGCTCTTCAGAAACTTAATAAACTTTTCGCCCATCCATGCCGAGATTACCAGCGACAGGATAAGTGCCAATAATGAACGGAACGAAATGTATCCCCACATGTGTGAACCAGAGATACCATACTGTTCTAAAAAGCGGAAGATGTAGTATAACATTTTTTCTTGAAGTTTGTTAGTTGACGAGTAGACAAGTTGACGAGTAGACAAGGAGACGAGTAGACAAGGAGACGAGTAGACAAGGAGATTACCATTGTTTCTCTCGTTTATAGCTCCTTACTTGTCGCTCATTACTCATAACTCGTTACTCATTAACTTATTGCTATTAGCTTGTCAACTTGTTAACTCGTCAACTATTAAAGCAATCAACTCGTCACTTGTCAACTCGTCACTCGTCAACTGACTAATTAAACATTTCTTTTACTACTTCGTGGTCGTCGAAATGGTGTTTCACACCTTTTACGTCTTGGTAGTTTTCGTGACCCTTGCCAGCGATGAGAACAACGTCGCCCTTTTGAGCCATCATGCAGGCGGTGCGTATGGCTTCGCGGCGGTCGACGATGGTGATCACCTTCTTCATCTGCTGAGCGTTGAGGCCCGCCAGCATATCGTTGATGATGTCTTGTGGCTCTTCAAAACGGGGGTTGTCGCTGGTGATAATAACCTTATCGCTCTGTTTTACAGCCTCTTGCGCCATCAGCGGGCGCTTGCCCTTGTCGCGGTTTCCGCCAGCGCCACACACGGTGATAACGTGGCCTTTGCCGTCGAGCACCTCATGAATGGCGGCCAGCACATTCTCCAGCGCGTCGGGGGTGTGGGCATAGTCGATGATGGCGGTATAGCCTTCGGGGGCGTGTATAGGTTCGAGGCGTCCGTTCACGCTGTGCAGAGTGCTCAGCACCACCAGCACATCTTCAGGCTTCTGGCCCAGCAGCACGGCGGCGGCATATACGGCCAACAGGTTGCTAACATTAAATTTGCCTATGAAGTGTACGCCCACCTCGTGGCCATCAATGTCGAGATACATGCCCTCAAAGTGGCACTCGATGATGCGACCCTTAAAGTCGGCCATGGTGCGTGTAGAGTATGTCTTTACCGTTGCCTTTGTGTTTTGCACCATCACCATGCCGTTCTTGTCGTCGGCATTGGTTACGGCAAACGCCTCTTTGGGCAGATTGTCGAAGAACGCCTTCTTGGCCTCGCGATAGTTTTCAAACGTCTTGTGATAGTCGAGATGGTCGCGGGTGAGGTTGGTGAACAGGCCACCCGCAAAGGTCAGGCCACCGATGCGCTTCTGTGCGATGGCGTGCGAGCTACACTCCATGAAGGCGTAGCTGCATCCTGCCTCTACCATGCGTGCCAGCAGGGCGTTCAGTTCAATGGGGTCGGGGGTGGTATGGTCGGCAGGTATGGCTTCGTCCACCACATAGTTGCACACAGTAGAGAGCAAACCACACTTATAGCCCAGACGTGTGAACATATTATATAATAAGGTGGCGATGGTGGTCTTGCCGTTGGTGCCTGTTACGCCCACCAGTTTCAGTTTGCGCGAAGGGTATCCGTAGAAGGCGGTTGCCACGGGGCCCACGGCATCTTCGGTCGAAGGCACCTGAATGTAGCACACGCCTTCAGCCTTCTCTGCGGGCATGTCTTCGCAGAGCACGGCCTTAGCGCCCAGTTGTATTGCTTTGGGTATGAACTGATGTCCGTCTACCTGTGTGCCCTTCATGGCCACAAACAGGTGTCCGTCTTTAATACGACGCGAGTCGATGTTCACGCCTGTAATGTCGATGTCGGTTGAGCCGACGATGCTTGCCGGCTTCAAGTCGTTAAGCAATTCTGATAATACCATAATTATTGTCTTTTTAACTTGATATGTTCAATCTCTCGTATAAAGTGTGTAGGGGTGCTATCTAAGCGTTAGTATGCAGGCCATGCCCTTGCTGATGGTGTGGCCAGGAGCTATGCTTTGCTGTGTTACCTTGCCTCGGCCATACAGCTTGGTCTTCACGCCACGGCTTTCTATCAGGTACACGGCGTCGCGGGCACCCATGCCCACCACGTCGGGCATCACGTTGGCCTGTGTCTTGGCTTGCCGTGTCAGGGCTATATGTCCGTTGCCCCGTGTGGCGTGTCCCCAGATGGGGTTGCCGTCGGCATACGACCCGCTCCAGTCGGCCCGTGTGTCGTAGCCCAGGTGTGTCAGCACATAGTCGGCTGCCAATATGTTGCCGCTCTTTACGTCGGGCTCAAGGATAGATTGCTCGTCTCGAGCATCTTTTACATCCATCTTTAGACTTTGTGCCATGATGCCCTCGGCAATGTCGTGAAACACGCGGCCACTCATGCCACCACCCGAGGCGGGCAGTCCCGACTTCTGTATACATACTATGCAGCTATAGCGTGGGGCGTCGGCTGGGAAATAGCCTGCAAAGCTGAGCAGGTAGTGCACGGTGCCCATCTTATATCCGCCCCCTTTGGCCACCTGTGCGGTGCCCGTTTTGCCTGCCACCTTGAACGATGGCGAGCCTGCGCGCTTGCCCAAGCCCTGGCTTACCACGTGTTCAAGAATGGTTTGTATCTCGCCCAGCGTCTTGGACTTGCATATGCTGGGGCGCATCACCACGGGTGGATATTCTTTCACCACCTCGCCATCTCTCATTACCGCCTTTACCAGTCGGGGGCGCATCATCTTGCCGTTGTTAGCAATGGCGTTGTAGAAGGTAACGGTAGAGATGGGTGGCACCTGTGTTTCGTAGCCAATACTCATCCATGGCAGCGTTGTCTTGCTCCAGTTTACATATTGCTTGCCCCGTTTATCTTTCTTGGGCATACGTATCTTGGCGGGCGACGAGCCAGCGATGGGCAGCTTGAGGTCGTCGGCCAAGCCCAGGCGGTGGATGCCCTCTACATACTTTTCGGGGCAGTTGCGATAGTGGTCGTCGATGATACGGCTGACGCCGATGTTCGAGCTCACCATCAATGTTTGCGGCAGGGTGAGCATGCCGTAGCCACCGCGTCGCCAGTTGTGGTCGCGCATCTCGCGGCCATACATGGGCCACACGCCGCCAGCCGTCTCTACACGTGCTGTGGTGTCTACCACGCCATCGTCAAGCGCCACCATGATGCTGGCCGTTTTAAATACCGAGCCTGGCTCCATCAGGTCGCTCACAGCATGGTTTTTACGCTCGCGATACTCGCCATCGCCACATTTCTCCATGTTTACAAGGGCTTTGATGTCGCCCGTGGCCACCTCCATCACAATGGCTACGCCCACGTCGCCGTGCACGTCGGGCTCTTTCAGCTCTTGCACCAAGGCGCGTTCGGCCAAGTCTTGTATGTCGACGTCGATGGTGGTAACGATGTCTAAACCATCGGTAGGTGGCGTGTCGATAATGTCGAGATACTTGTTTAATATCTTGCGGCGGTGCTTCACGCCATCAATGCCGCGCAGCTCGCGGTCGAAGGAGAGCTCTATGCCACAGATGGCCGAGTCTTTCTTTCCGAAGAGGTCGCCAATGGTGCGCAGCGCCAATGACCCGTAGGGGTGCTTGCGGGCATTATACTCTTTGAAGATGAAGCCGCTGCGATATTTGCTTTTCATGTTGAACACGGGCAGCGCTCTCACGTCGCACAGCGTGTTATAGTCGATACGTTTGGGCCAGATGCGCCAGTAACGGCTACGTTTGGCGTGTCCTTCTTCCAGATAGGTCTTAAAGTCGTGTGCCGAGCGTTCGGGGAAGATGTTGCTCAGCCCCGTGGCTATAGAGTCGATCTTCTCTGTCCATAGTGTGTCGGTGCCCGCGTCGTGCAGCGTTTGAAAGTCCATAAAGATCTCAAATTCGGGCAGCGATGAGGCCATAAGCTTGCCGTCGCAGCTCAATATGTTGCCGCGTGTGGGTGTGATGGCGGTGCTGTCGAGCTTCACACGCTCTGACACGTCGAGCCAAAACTGGCGCTCGGCCGTCATCATATATAGCGCCTTGCCCAGCATGGCCAGCGTTACGGCCATCATGATGATAACAAGGCAAGAAAAGCGCAAGGGCGTTTTCTTATGATCAAATTTCGTACTACTCATTATCTTGGTGCGTGTTTACTATTGTTCGGGAACGTTGATGATGTAGGGAGGCTGTGACGAGATGTGCAGCGTACTGTCTTTACAGGCTTGCAGCATATCCAGCACGCGGCTCTCACGGCTCTTCTCTGTCAGCTTACTGCTGCTTGATAGGGCTTTGGCCTTGGCATCGTTCAGCTCTTCGTTCAGCTTGTCTATTTGTATCAAACTTTGTTGGCAGCTGTATCGGTCAGAGATGTAAACCAGCATGAAGAGAACGATGAGCATGATTACGCCAATCTGTTTTCTTACGGCTGTGGTGGCCAAGATGTCGCCACCCACAATGCTTTTCAAGGTGAGCGAGCCCAGTGGTTGGCGCTCTACCTCGTTAGCGCGCTCGCGAATAACGTCGGCCAGCGACTTGCCTTCTTCGTGCTTGTCGTCGGCCTCGTCAGTTGTATCGTCGTTGTTTTTCTGCTTATCGTTGTTCTTCTTTCGCTTCTTATCCTCCTTTTTATCTTCTTTTTTCTCCTCCTTTGGGGCGTCTTTATCTTGTTCTTTCTTTTTGCTCTCTTCTTCTGTCGCAAGGTCTTTCTCCTCTTTCTTCTTGCTTTGCGTAGGCGCATGGTTGTCCTTGCCGCTGTCCTGAGTGGGGGCGTCGGCCAAGGCGGCTTTCAGTAAAGCTTCAATCTGTGGGTCGGGATGCGATGTGGGGTCTTTGTGTTTCATTTCTTTTCTGCAATTCTTAGTTTGGCGCTTCTGCTTCGTGGGTTCTTTTCCTGTGCCTCGTCAGAGGGCACAATCACCTTGTTGTTGATGAGGCGGTAGGGTGAACTCACACGACCGAAGAAGTCTTCCTCGGCCTTGCCAGCACAGTTGCCCGTCTTCATAATGTTTTTTACCATGCGGTCTTCCAGCGAGTGGTAGGTAATGACCGACAGGCGGCCACCCTCGCCCAGCAGTTCGGTGGCGGCGGTAAGCATCTGTTTCAGGGCGTCCATCTCGTGGTTCACCTCTATGCGTAGGGCCTGAAACAGCTTGGCCATATCTTTCTTTTCGCGCTCGCGGCGGAACAGGGGCTCTACGGCCTTCATAAAGTCGGTGGTGGTGGCAATGGCGTTTTGTGTGCGCGCCTTGGCCAGCGTGGCGGCTATGCGTCGCGCGTTTTTTAGTTCGCCGTAAAGGTAGAACACGTCGGCCAACTGCTCTTCGCTATATGTGTTTACAATGTCGGCGGCGGTCATGCCCGCACGTTTGTTCATGCGCATGTCGAGAGGGGCGTCGAAGCGGAACGAGAAGCCACGTGTGGCGTCGTCGAAGTGGTGCGACGACACGCCCAGGTCGGCCAGCAAACCATCAATATGGTCTATGTCGTAATAGCGCATCCAGTTTTTTAGGTAGCGGAAGTTGCTGCGCACGAAGGTGAAGTTGTCGGGAGCGTCGGGGCCAATGTTGCCCTCGGCATCGGCATCTTGGTCGAAGCTGAAGAGGCGGGCAGTGGGGTCGAGGCGTCGCAAAATTTCGCGCGAATGGCCTCCGCCGCCGAAGGTTACGTCAATATACACGCCGCCAGGCTGAATGTTGAGGCCATCGATGCTCTCATGCAGCAGCACGGGCACATGATAGCCTTGCGCTGTTACAATGTTGTCGGCGCCTGTTGTGGTGGCGGCTTCGGCGTGGGCCGCTATAGTGTTATCTTTTTCTGTTATCTGGGTCATATGTAAACAAAATACATGTAAAATACATGCGTACCTTAATAATAGGAATTAGTGTTCAAAGTTATATAAAATTCTGCACTTCGCACCACTTTTCCCTATATTTTTTGTTTATCCCATAAAAAAGATGATGTATGATGATGTGGGGTGGGGTAGCACATGCCGCTATTTGTCACATTTTGAGACAAATATCTCTTATATCGCTTGCATTATTCAGACGAAACCACTATATTTGCACTGTCTTCACCTATGCCTAATCAATGTTGGCTTAGCTGAAAGCCCATGTGGGCTTAAGGGGGCATATTTTTATATAGGGATGGTCGCAAATTATTCTAAACAAACCTAACGACTTGATTGCCAGTGTTATATATTTTTTTGTATCTTTGATAGGCGGTATATCGTGTTCATCCCCTTGTTTGGGATGTTTTACGATCAGTAGTGAAGTCAATATAAATTGTGTTGTCATGCAACACATGCCAAACGGCGATGAGCAT